>DATMUN010000223.1:0-3834 GCA_035563895.1 Occallatibacter sp.
CCGAATCTGCGCGTGGTTCCGGGCCTGCCGCATGACCAGGTTTTGCAGTTGATGCGGGAGAGCGACGTGTTGGTTATGCCGTCGCTTTATGAGAGCTACGGGCTGGCTTATCTGGAGGCGATGGCGCAGGGTACTATTCCCATCGTGCCGAACTGGGAGGTTCAGCGAGAGCTGGTGGATTATGGCAGGGCCGGAGTGGTCACTAGCGGAGATCCGGCTGATTTGGCACAGTGGCTTGAGCGTTTGAGTGAGGACGCGCAGTTTCGCGCCGGGTTGGCGCGTGCAGCAAGGCAGAGGTTTGAAACAGAGTATGCGCCGCAGGCCGTAGCAGGTAAGTTTACTGCGATGGCGGCGCGATTCTCTCAATGACAGCGACAACTGGTGGTGGGAGCTGAGGGCGCTGAGGACTACAGAAAGAAAGAACATGCGGATTTTGCACGTTATCTGCACTACGGATCTCGAATCGGGTGGACCGATCGAGGCCGTGCATCGTATTGCGGAAGTGTTTGCGCGGGACGGACACTGGCCAGAGGTGGTGAGCCTGGAGCCGTCGGAGCTGGTGGAGAGCAGAAGCGACCAGTTTCCCTGCCCGGTTACGGGCGTGGGAGAAGGGATTGGGCGCTACCGCTTCAATCCCAAGCTGATTGACTGGATACGCTGGCGCGCGGTGGACTTCGACGTGGTGGTGGCGCACGGGGTGTGGAACTTTACGTCGGCGGCGGTGTGGCAGGCGATGCGCGACAGCCCGATTCCCTACTTCGTCTTCACGCATGGGATGCTGGACCCGTGGTTTCGCGATGCGTTTCCGGTGAAGCACTGGATGAAGCAGGCCTACTGGTCCTTGATTGAAGGGAAGACACTGCGCGATGCGCGGGCGGTGCTGTTTACGTGCGAAGAGGAGCGGCTGCGCGCGCGGGGCGTGTACCGCGGTTACAAGTATCGCGAGCAGGTGGTGCAGTACGGGACGGCGCGGCCGACGGGCGACGCCGAGGCGGAGAAGGCGGCGTTTCGCGCGGCGTTTCCGCAACTGGCCGGGAAGCGCTACTTGCTGTTCATCAGCCGGATTCATCCGAAGAAGGGCTGCGACCTGCTGATTGAGGCGTTTGCGGACTGCCTGGCGGAGCTGCCGCCGGATCTGGATCTGGTGATGGCGGGTCCGGATCAGGTGGGGCAGCGAAAGGATCTGGAGGCGCTGGCGGCGCGACGCGGAGTGGCGAACCGCGTGCACTGGACGGGCATGCTGAAGGACGAGCTGAAGTGGGGCGCGTTCCGCACGGCGGAGGCGATGATTCTGCCGTCGCACCAGGAGAACTTCGGATTTGTGGTGGCGGAGGCGATGGTTTGCGGGACGCCGGTTCTGATCTCGAACAAGGTGAACATCTGGCGCGAGGTGCTGGCGGCGAAGGCGGGCATAGTGGAGCCGGACACGCCGGAAGGGACGCGGAACCTGATCCGGCGCTTTATGGCGCTGACGGAGGACGAGCGCGCGCAGATGAAGCTGGATGCGGAGGCGGGGTTTACGAAGTACTTCGACAGCGAGAACACGGTGCGCGCACTGGCGGTGACGCTGCGCGATCTTTGCGCCGAGCCGGTGAGGAGCTGAGACGATGCGACCGGCGGTGATTGTGCTGACGTTCAACTCGGAGGCGACGCTGAGGGCGACGCTGGGGCGTGCACGCGAGGTATCCAATCAGATTTTTGTGGTGGACTCGTTCAGCACAGATGGGACGGCTGAGCTGGCGCGTGGGCTGGGCGCGACGGTGGTGGAGCACGCGTTTGAGAACTACGGCGCGCAGAGGAACTGGGCGATTGAGAATCTGCCGGTGACGTGCGGGTGGCAGTTGCACCTGGATGCGGACGAGGTGATGGACGCGGCGCTGGTGGCGGCGATCACGGCGCTGCCGGATGAGCCGCGGGAGAGCGGGTTTTTTGTGGCGCGGTATGTGCGCTTTCTGGGGCGCGTGCTACGGCATGGCGGGATGAGTCCGACGTGGCATTTGCGGCTGTTTCACGCGGGCGTGGGACGGTGCGAGGCGCGGAAGTATGACCAGCACTTCTACCTGACGGAGGGCGAGAGCGCGCAGCTGGCCGGCTCGATGATCGACGATGTGCGGATGGGGCTGAGCGAGTGGACGGCGCGGCACAACCGGTGGTCGGACGCGGAGGTGGCCGAGATGAATGCCGGCGTGACGGAGGGGCGGGTGCAGGCGGATGCACACGGGAATCCTGTGGAGCGAAAACGCTGGCTGCGGGAGCGCTACAACCGGATGCCGCTGTTTGTGCGGCCGTTTGCGCTGTTCGGGTATCGCTACTTTGTGCGGCTGGGATTTCTGGATGGTGTGGAGGGATTCATCTTCTGGGTGCTGCAGACGTTCTGGTTCCGGTTTTTGATTGACGCGAAGATATTCGAGGCACTGCGCGCGGCTCGCTGATCGGCACTGCGTGGCATTGCATGCGCAGATGCTCGCTGTTCGCTCGCGGGGCGGTGGTGATTGAGCGTTGGCATCCCCGGTCCCCAAGTGCCAGGGACCGGGGGCACCCGGGGGTTTGTGGCGGGGATGCGGTGAGTTTGTGGTGGAGTGGTGCTTGATCCGGGGCTGAGGCCTCGGATTTTTTGTTGGTACTGGCTTATGCGGGGGTGTAGGAGAGGTAGACTTTGCCGTTTTGGAAGGTGCGGGATTGGGTGAGGCGGAAGCTGGCCGGTGTGGGCATGCCGGCGAAGAGGGTGCGGCCGGCGCCGAGGGCGATGGGGTTGACGATGAGCTGGAGCTCGTCGATGAGGCCGGCGGGGGCGAGCTGGGCGACGATGGAGCCGGAACCGAGGATGCAGAGGCCGGGGCCTGGTTCGGACTTGTACCTGCGCACCTCTTCGACGAGGTTGCCGGAGAGGATGCGCGTGTTGTTCCAGGCGGCATGGGTGAGGGTGCGCGAGAAGACGACCTTGGGCATGCGGTTCATGCCGGCGGCGACGGTGGGAAGCTGCTGCATGGCGGCGGGCGTGGGCCAGAACGAGGCCATGAGGTCGTAGGTGATGCGGCCGAAGAGGAGGCAGCCGTCCCCGGAGGCGTTGGCGGCGGAGAAGGCAGCGAACTCGGGGTCGTCGGAGCCGGCGTGGGCCCACATCATGGAGCTGTGCGCGTCGACGAAGTAGCCGTCGAGCGAGACGTTGTTGAAGACGATGAGCTTGCGCATCGGAACCCCTTGCTTGCGGAAGTTGAGGCATGATGCAGCACGCGAGGCACAGTGCGCAAGGGCACTGCGTGGCATTGCATGCAGCAGATGCTCGCTGTTCGCTCGCGGGGATGTGGTGATTGAGCGTTGGGTTGGTCGTGGCGGGGGTAGGGGCTTGCTTTCCCGCCCAAGCGGAGCTTGGACGGGGCACCCATGTTCGTGCTGGGGATGCTGCGTGAGAGCGGGTGCGGCGCGGTTAGGCGGGGAGGGGGATGCAGCCGCAGGAGGCGCGGCGGATGAGGTGGGTTTCCAGGGTGACGCGGCGGGTGCGGCTGGTGGGGGCGCCTTTACGTCCGCCGGGCATCTGTTCGAAGAGAAGTTCGGCGGCGACGCGGCCGATGTCTTCGACGGGCTGCTGGACGACGGTGATGGTGGGGCGGAGGGTGGCGGCTAGCTCGAAGTCGTCGAAGCCGATGAGTGCGACCTGCTTGGGGATGCTGACGCCGAGCTTCTGCAGGACCTCGAAGGCGAAGATGGTGGTGCTGTTTTTGAGGGTGAAGATGGCGTCGGGCGGGTTGGGGCCGGAGAGCAGGCTCTCGATGGCGTACTCGGCGGACTTGTAGTCCCTGACGGAGGTGTTGACCAGCTCAGGTATGCCGGCGG
>DATMUN010000224.1:0-4406 GCA_035563895.1 Occallatibacter sp.
ATGGCCTGATCCCCGAGTTCGTTGGCCGTCTGCCGGTGATGGGCGTGCTCGACGAGCTGGACGAGGCCGCGCTGGTCGAGATCCTCACCAAGCCGCGCAACGCCATCCTGAAGCAGTATCAGCGCCTGCTCGAGTATGAGAATGTGCGGCTGCACTTCTCTACCGAGGCCGTGGGAGCGGTTGCACGCGAGGCGCTGGCCCGCAAGGTGGGCGCACGCGGACTGCGCATGATCCTGGAAGAACTGATGCTGGATCTGATGTATCACCTGCCCAGCAACAAGAAGGTGCGCGACCTCGAGATCACCAAGGACATGGTGGAGCGCCGCGATCTGTCGCTCTGCCTGCTGGAGAAGGCCGGATAGGTTTTTCTTCTCACGCAAAACTCTTTCGCCCAGGTCCCGCTTGCGGGGCCTGGGTTTTTAGCAGAGACGGTTTAATGCTCTGAAACCGCTGTACAATCCCAACAAGGCCGCCCGACCACTTTTTGCAGCCGACGCTTGATTTGCGCGTCTATTCCCTAAGGTGTACTGATGACTACGTCCCGCGAAAAAGCCGAGACCCGCAAACTTCCCATGATGCCCATCCGGGACATGGTGATCTTCCCCTACATGATGACGCCCTTTGTCGTGGGCCGGCAGTCGAGCGTGCGCGCACTGGAAGAGGCGCTGAATGGCGACCGCAAGATCTTCCTCGCCACGCAGCATGACGCATCCATCGACGAACCGAATGCGAAGGAGATCTACCAGGTCGGATCGATCTGCAATATCGTACAGAGCGTGAAGATGCCCGACGGCAACATCAAGGTGCTGGTCGAAGGCGTGGAGCGTGCGAAGTCCACCGACGTGACGGACAAGGACGGCTTCTTCGTCGCCACCGTGCGCACCGGCAAGAACGACTTTGAGATGACGCCCGCTGTGGAGCAGCTGATGCAGCGCGTCACCTCGCTCTTCGAGCAGTACGTCAAGCTGCAACAGTCGCTCAACTACGAGACCATCATCGCCACGGTCCGCATGGATGAGGCCGCAAAACTCTCCGACACCATCGCCGCCAATCTGCAGATCGGCATCGAGGAAAAGCAGGAGCTGCTCGGCATCTTCGATCCCGCTGCACGCCTGGCGCGCATCGCCGACGTGCTCGATATCGAGATTGAGAAGCTCGACCTCGACCGCAACATCCAGTCGCGCGTGAAGCGCCAGATGGAGCGCGCGCAAAAAGAGTACTACCTCAACGAGAAGATCAAGGCCATCCAGAAGGAGCTGGGCCGCGGCGAGAAGAGCGAGTTCGACGAACTGCGCAAGAAGATCGAGTCCGCCGGCATGCCGAAGGAAGTGCTGGAGAAGGCTATCCAGGAGCTGCGCAAGCTTGAGGCAATGCCGCCCATGTCGGCCGAGTCCACGGTGAGCCGTAACTACATTGACTGGCTGCTGGCTGTGCCGTGGAAGAAGAAGTCCAAGGAGACGCGCTCCATCGACTTCGCCGAGAAGGTGCTCAACGAGGACCACTACGGCCTCGAAAAGATCAAAGAGCGCATCCTCGAGTTCCTCGCCGTGCGCCAGCTCGTCAAAAATCCAAAAGGCTCCATCCTCTGCTTCGTCGGACCTCCGGGCGTGGGCAAGACCTCACTCGGCATGTCGATCGCCAAGGCCACGGGCCGCAAGTTTGTGCGTCTCTCGCTCGGTGGCGTGCGCGACGAGGCTGAGATTCGCGGCCATCGCCGGACTTACATCGGAGCGTTGCCGGGGCAGATTATTCAGCACATGAAGCGGGCCGGCACCAAGAACCCCGTCTTCCTGCTCGATGAAGTGGACAAGATGGCTTCGGACTTCCGCGGCGATCCGGCCTCGGCGCTGCTGGAAGTTCTCGACCCCGAGCAAAACACGACCTTCCAGGATCACTACCTAGATGTGGACTACGACCTCTCGCAGGTGCTCTTTGTCGCCACTGCGAACGTAATGCACACCATCCCCGCCCCATTGCAGGACCGCATGGAAGTGCTGCGTCTGCAGGGCTACACGGAGCAGGAAAAGCTCGAGATTGCGCGGCAATACCTAGTCAAAAAGCAGCGTGAAGCCACTGGCCTGAGCGAGAAGAACATCACCTTCGAAGACAGCGCAATTCTCGAAATCATCCGCAGCTACACGCGCGAAGCAGGCGTGCGCAACCTTGAGCGCGAGATCGGCAACGTGTGCCGCAAGGTGGCGCGCCGCGTGGTGAAGAAGGGTGCGAAGCACAAGGAGACGATCGCAGCAGAGAACGTGAGCGAGTTTCTGGGCGTCGCCAAGTTCCGCGAGTCCGAGGTGCACGAGAAGAGCGAAGTCGGCCTGGTCACCGGCCTGGCCTGGACCGAGGTGGGCGGCAGCATCCTCACCACGGAAGTGCAGGTGCTCGACGGCAAGGGCAAGCTCACCATCACCGGCCAACTCGGCGACGTGATGCAGGAGTCCGCACAGGCAGCGCTCAGCTATATTCGCGGCAAAGCCAACCTGCTCGGCCTCTCGCGTGAGTTCTATCGCAACCTCGACATTCACCTGCACGTACCCGAAGGCGCGATCCCAAAGGATGGTCCTTCAGCAGGCATCACTATGGCCACCGCGCTCGCCAGCGCGCTCGCTAAGATCCCCGTGCGCCGTGACATCGCCATGACCGGCGAGATTACGCTGCGCGGCAAGGTGCTGCCCATCGGCGGCTTGAAGGAAAAGCTGCTCGCCGCACTACGTGCCGGCATCTTCGAAGCCATCCTGCCACGCGCCAACGAGAAGGACATTGCAGAGCTACCGGAAAATATCAAGAACTCCATGAAGCTGCACTTTGTGGACACAATGGATGAGGTGCTGGCGCTGGCGCTCGAAGGCCCGCTGCCCACGCCGCTGCCCGAGGCAACAGAGGTTCTACCCTCGGTCGCGCAGACAGACGTGCCCACCGGCAAGGTCTCACGGCAGTAGTTTCAATCAACTTTTGACTGCCCCGGGCGTGCAATGCGTCCGGGGTTTTGTTTTGCCTGCGTCCGGCTGCCCCGTAGAATCGACTCAATGGCCTACTGGTACCGCCGCGTCTTCGTGCTGGCGATTCCCCTCATCCTCTCGAACCTGACGCAGCCGCTGCTCTCCACAGTGGACACGGTGCTCTCCGGCCATTTGCCCGGAGCTGCCGCGCTGGGTGGCGTGGCCATGGGCGGCATCTTCTTCAACGGCGTCTTCTGGACCTTCGGCTTTCTGCGTATGGGCACCACGGGCCTGGTGGCACAGGCCTACGGCGCACGCGACACGCACGCGCTGCGTCTGCATCTCGTCCGCGCACTACTCATCGCAGCCGCCATCGGCGCGACGATTCTGCTGGTGCAAAGCCCGCTGATTGCAGGTGCGCTGACGCTGCTTGGCGGCACCGGAGAGGTGCGCGCCAACGCCGCGCTCTACTGCCACATCCGCATCTGGTCCGCACCTGCAGCGCTCGCCAACTACGTGATTCTCGGCGACCTGTTAGGCCGTCAGCGCGCACGCATCGCACTTGCGTTGCAGGCAACCATCAACGTGGTCAACGTCGTGGTCGCGCTGCTGCTCGTTCTCAAGCTGCACTGGGGCGTAGCGGGGATCGCGACGGCCACCATGATCGCCGACTGGAGCGGCTGCGCGCTCGGCCTGCTCTTTACGCGCCACGCCGGTGTGCGCGGCACCGCACCGCTCACGTGGAACGAGATCGTTCACACGCCAAGCCTGCGCGAGCTCTTCGCACTCAATCGCGACATCCTGCTGCGCACCGCTGGCCTTGTGCTTGCCTACGTGTGGTTCACGCGAACCGGTGCGCGGGCGGGCGATCAGGTGCTCGCTGCCAACGCCGTGCTGATGAACTTGCACCTGATTGCCTCGTACGGACTCGATGGATTCGCAAACGCAACCGAGGCGCTCGTAGGCGAGTCCATCGGCGCACGACGGCGCGAGGACTTCCGCTCCGTGCTCCGCGCTACCACCACTGCCGCCGCGGTGGTAGCTGCAGGAATTGCGCTCGTTTACTTCACATGCGGACCGTGGCTCGTTGGCCTGCTCACAAGCAACGCGGGCGTGGCTGCACTGGCGCGCAGGTTTGTGCCGTGGGCTGCGCTGCTGCCGCTCGTCTCTGTGTGGGGATTCCAGCTCGACGGCGTCTTCATTGGTGCAACGCGTGCGCGTGAACTGCGCGACAGTATGCTGTTTTCTGTCGGCGCATTTCTACTGCTCGCCATTGGCTTTGAGCGTTGGATTGGCAACCATGGTCTCTGGGCTGCGTTCTGCCTGTTCAACGTACTGCGCGGTCTTACGCTCGGGTTGCGCGTTCCGCGTGTGGAGCACATCTTCGACGAGCCTGCTCCTGTATCCTGAGCATGTACGTATGCGTTACTCAGCCCAGTTTCTTTTATCGGCAGTCTCGGCGGC
>DATMUN010000225.1:0-3710 GCA_035563895.1 Occallatibacter sp.
GCGGTCTACCGCCTCGGCAACAACAAGGGCTTCCGCACCATCGGCCAGATCAATCAGGACCTCGACCTCTTCCGCATGCCTGTGCAACTCCGGGTGGAAACCGACGGCAAGACCGTCGACCAGAAAGTCGACGTCGTCGGCAACGACTCGCAATATGTCGTCGACACCTTCGGCCGTCCCCGCCGCATCGCCATCGATCCCGGTGACTGGGTGCTCAAGTCCTCACCCGATCTGCAAGTCCGCATCGCCATCCTGAAAGGCCAGCAACTCGTCGCGCAGGGCGACCTGGTGGGTGGGCTGAACGAATACCAGAAGGCTCTGCAGGCCAATCCGCAGAGTTCGCTCGCCAGCTACCGCATCGGCGAAGTGCTCTTCACCCAGCGCAACTACCAGGCCAGCGTCAACGCCTTCCGCGACACGCTGCGCGGCGACGACGAGCCCGCCTGGACCGAGGTCTGGAGCCACATCATGATCGGCCGCATCTTCGACATCACCGGCCAACGCGACCGCGCCGTGAACGAATACCGCCTAGCCGTCCAGACCAACGACAACACCCAGGGCGCCGTAAACGAAGCGCGGTTGCTGCTGCAGCACCCGTATAAGAGGCCGGAGACCGACTAACACTGCGTGCGGCAGATACTAGCTGATCGCTCGCGAAAATGTAGTGGCTATTCGTGGGCTTGGTCGTGGAAGGGTTAGGTCTGTGCTTTCCCGGGTTCAAACACACGGATCCCGAGAAAGTATGCCCTCACCCCGCCTCAGACTCGCTTTTATCCACCCTCAGCCGATACTCTTCCGGCATCTCGATCGCGAACCGCGTCTTCCCCGCCAGTGCCAGCAAGTCTTTGTCACCGCTTACCAGCACGTCTGCGTTTCCGCTCTGGGCCAGGTCGAGGAAGGGTTGGTCGTTTGCGTCGCGGCAGGTTTGAGGGCAGCGCCGGATGCGCTCCACGATATGGCAGTGGGGCACGTACTCGGCCAGTAACTCCTCCCGCTCCTCACGCGATAGCTTGAACTTGGGGTAGGCGAGCACGCGGGTAAGCTCCGCCGCCGTGGCCGCAGAGAGCAACGGCACGCAGCCACCCTGCTGCCAGTGCCGTCGCAGCCATGCCAGCCGCCCGTTCGCAAACAGCAGCGCCGAAACCACCGTGGTTGTGTCGAAGACGACGCGGGGCGTCATGCCTTCTTCCGCGCCCACTCCACCGCGTCCCGCACGTCCTCGTCCTGGATGCCGAGCGAGGCCAGCCGCGCCCGCACCTCGTCTGCCCGGCTCTCGCGTAGCGGCCGCAACACAATCGAGTCGCCGTCCGTGCTTACGGCAAAGTACTCCACATTGCCGAAGCGCTCAACCACCGCCTTGGGTAGCGTGATCTGGTTCTTCACCGTCTTCTTGGCGAGCATGGGCACACTCCATAAACAAGGAAGTAAGGAAATCTTACCACCGATTTGATGTAAACTGCCTCCCGAGCGGCCAGCGGGCCGTACGCCGCAGGCAGTGCCCGGACGCACGAAGGGCTGGCCCGCGGGCCAGCCCTTCTTCCTTTCTCCAGATTTCGCAGCTCCGTCTTACGGTTTCGAGAGCACCTCGATCGTCACCGGAGCCAGTCCGTCGTAGGCCATATCAATCTTCTTGGCCGCTGCGTAGCTCAGATCCAGCACCCGGCCGTCGTACAGCAGGCCTCGATCAGTGATCTTCACCACTACGGACTTATGGTTCTCGTCGTTGGTCACCCGCACCCGGGTCCCGAAGGGCAGGGTGGGGTGGCACGCCGTCATGGCGTACATGTTGAATCGCTCGCCGCTTGCCGTCAGGCGCCCATTAAAGGCCGCTCCGTACCAGGAAGCTACGCCGCGCAATAGGTTCTGCGGCATCTTCCGGTCGGGCTGGGCCAGCGTGGCATTCGCTGTCCCTGCGCCAGTGGCCGGAGTCATCGCCGGCCGCGACAGAAGCGCATTCGCTTGCACGGGCTTGGTCGCAAAAGAGACCACCGCGCACGCCAGGGCAATACACGACGCACCCACGAGCAGCCAGAACTGCACGCGCGTGCCAGCGTTCACCTTGTTTGCGTTTCTCTTCATAAGCATTTCCCCATTTTACTGGTTGGATACGGGTAAGCTCAACCATTAACGAGAGATACACTAGGCGTTCTGTGTAAAATCCCGCTCCTCGGAGGCGATTTACGGCCTAAGTCCTTGCCCAAGAGCAACCTGAGAAATGCACTAAAAATGGTGCAAAATCGAGATTTTTTTGCCCTGACGGCCCCGTGGCGCCACGCGACGGCCTACAGCCCGGTTTCGGGCTCGCTCCGCGTGCTCTGCCGAGTTGTCGTTTTCCGGATCAGCCGACCCCCGAGCCGGCTTGCTTGTACCCTGGCCCCGCTGGCGCTGGAGCGCGCGTATGGGTGAAGTGGGGCGGCGATCCGAGACCTCTGTGGGTTAGACGGATCGCAATGCCGGTGAGGCTATCACGTTCTGCGCCAGACCGGCCAGAAACAAATACTGTGGAAATTCCTTAACCCCTGACAATGAAGAGGCTTTTCTGGGCTATAAGGAAGGGACGCGCCTCCCCGAGGACGCGAATGCCGGAATGGTGCCCGGGTGCGCCTTATGAAGATGGGTAGAACTGCTGGGTTCGTCTGCCTGTCGCTGCTGGTGTTGGCAGCGCTGGGTGCAGCAGTGATCAAGTGGCGCGGCTTTCGCGCAAGCTCTGTGCCCGGCGGCTTTGAGACCTCAGCGGCGCGGGCGGTACGCAACTTTGCGATCCCGAGAGCCGAACACCGGAAGGTCAATCCCGTTGCAGCAGAACCGGTTGCACTGGCCGAGGGACGGGGGATATTTCTGGCCCGGTGCGCAGTCTGCCACGGTGTCGACGGCCGGGGAGCCACGCCGATCGGAGCGAACGAGTATCCGCGCGTGCCCGACCTGCGGGCTGCGCCAACCCAGAGCCTCAGCGACGGCGACATCCACTACATCATCGAGAACGGCGTACAGCTTACGGGCATGCCGGCGCTGCATGCGCAGTCTTCAAGAGACGGTTGGGCGCTCGTCACATTCATTCGGAGCTTCCGTCTGGCCGCGCCGAAGGATGCAGCCATCGCGGCTCAGGTGGCGAGTTCGGCGCATTATGTTGGTTCCGAATCCTGCCGGAAGTGCCACGCGGAGCTCTACGAGCGCTGGAAGAAGACGCCGATGGCGAACATCGTGAGCGACCCCAGGCAGCATCCGGAGGCCATTCTGCCTGACCTGAAGACCAACCACATTGCACCGTTCACGGTGGATCAGGTGGCGTTCGTCTACGGCAGCAAGTGGAAGCAGCGCTACTTTACGAAGATCGGGGACGACTACTATCCGCTGCCTGTGCAGTGGGATGTGGGCAACCGGCAGTGGCTGAAGTATCACGTGGCAGACACGGGAGCCGACTGGTGGACGGCGCACTATCCGTCTGACAACCTGCAGCGGCCTACGGGGCCAACGTGCGATGGCTGCCACTCGGTGAACTACGACATTCACACCAAACAGGCGGCCGAGTGGAACGTGGGCTGCGAGCGCTGCCACGGCCCGGGCAGCGAGCACGTTGCGCATCCCACGCGCACCAACATCCTGAACCCGGCGGGGATGGACGACATGGCCTCGGACGACACCTGCATCCAATGCCACTCGCAGGGCCGGCCGCGCGCCGGATTGATTGAAGGCAAGGCGTATGACTGGCC
>DATMUN010000226.1:0-4241 GCA_035563895.1 Occallatibacter sp.
GGAAGAATACGTTTGTGGCGGCGGGCACGGGGCGCTTTGGGCATGAGGTGGCGCGGAACGAGGCGGGACAGTACACGATTGCGCCGGGATGGGGCGATGCGAAGGGCATTGTGTTTGAGGGGAATGCGTACTTCGGCAACAACGTGGACATTCCCGAGGATGCGGGTGCGGTGGTGGATCGGAAGCTGCCCGCAGCGGCGATCAACTGGAATGAGCCGGAGTTTGATGCGGCGCGGCCGGAGACGTTTGCGGTGTATCTGGCGCGGCATCGGGCTTGGATGATGCGGCTGTTTGAGCAGCAGTTTGGAGTGGCACTGCGCGCAGCAGACGCTCGCTGATCGGCACTGCGTGCGGCGTGCTGCTCGCTGATCGCTCGGCACTGCGTGCGGCGTGCTGCTCGCTCGCGGGGCTGTGGTGGTTTAGCGTTGGATTGATTGTGGCTGGGCTGGGGCTTGGTTTCCCCGGTCCCCAGATGCCAGGGACCGGGGGCACCCGGCACCCGGGGTTTGTGGTGAGGATGCTTCGCTAGAGGCAACTGCGGTTCCTCGACTACGCGGTGTATATTCGCGCGCCGCTTTGTTTGGGACGACGACGTCCAGATGCTGCCGGAAAAACTGTGGGTGAGGATGGGCGCTGGGGCAGAGTATGCTGGCGTGAGGATTCTGTGCATCTGGGGAGGCGGACTTGGACGGGTGGAGCAGGCGGAGGTTCATGCAGGTGAGCGCCGGTGCGGCGCTGGCGGCGAGTGCGGCGGTGAATGCGGAGGAAGAGAAGAAGACGCCGCATCGCTCGATGATGGACGTGGCGTTTGAGAAGCGCGAGCCGCGGATCGGGATCATTGGGACGGGCGGGCGTGGCACGTCGCTGCTGGGTGAGATTCTGGCGGCGGACGGGCAGGTGGTAGCGGTGTGCGACGTGGTGCGTTCGAAGGCCGAGCACGCGGCCGGGATGGTGGAGAAGAAGGGCCAGAAGCGGCCGGAGATTTACGCGGACGATGAGCACATCTACGAGAAGCTGCTGGAGCGGAAGGACGTTGATCTGGTGATTGTGGCGACTCCCTGGAGCTGGCATGCGCCGATGGCGCTGGGCGCGATGGAGCACGGCAAGGATGTGGCGATGGAAGTGCCGGGCGTGACCACGATCGAGGACTCATGGAAGATCGTGAACACGTCGGAGCGCACGGGCAAGCACTGCATCATGCTGGAGAACTGCTGCTACGGGTACAACGAGACGCTGATTCTGCGCATGGTGCATGAGGGGTTGTTTGGCGAGCTGCTGTCTGGCGAGGGCGCGTACTTGCATGACCTGCGCGATGAGCTCTTTTCCAACGCGGGCGAGGGGTTGTGGCGGCGGACGGAACACACGCTGCGCAATGGCAATCCGTACCCGACGCATGGGCTGGGGCCGGTGGCGAATTACATGGGGATTCAGCGCGGGGACCGGTTTGCGTACATCGTGTCGATGAGCACGCGGGAACTGGGGCTGGATGAGTATCGCAAGGCGCACTTGAAGGCGGACGATCCGCGGCAGAAGGAGCGCTACGTTGAGGGCGATGTGAACACGTCGCTGATCAAGACGGCGAACGGGCTGTCGATCACGGTGAAGCACACGGTGTCGACGCCGCACCCCTATGACCGCATCAACCAGGTGGCGGGCACGAAGGGCGTGTTCTACGACTACCCGGCGCGCATCTACCTGGACGGATTGAACAAAGATGAGGAGTTTGAGCCGGTGACGAATGCGGCGGATGGCAAGTGGAAGAAGTATGAGTATCCGCTGTGGACGACCGAAGGCGAGACGGCGCGCAAGAACGGCGGGCATGGGGGTATGGACTTCATCATGATCTACCGGCTGCTGGACTGCGTGCGTCGGGGGCTGGCGCCGGATTTGGATGTGTACGACGCGGCGGCGTGGGGTGCGGTGGCTCCGCTGAGCGAGCAGTCGGTGCGGACGGGGAGCATGCCGGTGGAGTTTCCGGATTTCACGCGGGGGAGCTGGAAGAAGAGGAGTGCTTCGGCGATTGCTACGTTGTCCTAGGCATTGCATGCAGCGTGCGGCTCGGCACTGCGTGCGGCGTGCTGCTCGCTGATCGCTCGGCACTGCGTGCGGCGTGCTGCTCGCTGCTCGCTCGCGGGGCTGTGGTGGTTTAGCGTTGGATTGATTGTGGCTGGGCTGGGGCTTGGTTTCCCCGGTCCCCAGATGCCAGGGACCGGGAGCACCCGGGGTTTGTGGTTGGGATGTGGTGGGAGAGACAACTTGCGTGGGTGCTAGATGCGGATGAAGATTTTTTGGCGGTACATCCAGTAGAGCATTAGCCAGAAGCAGAGCATGACGGCGACGCCTAGCAGGAATGGCTCGTATCCGGGGCCGAGGATGCTGAAGGGCGCGTAGCCGAAGTGTGTGTGCAGCGTGCTGATGAGGAACTCTTCGCAGAGGTGGGCGATCATGTAGGCCGCGATGGAGTTGAGGCCTACGATGACCAGCGGGAAGGCCCAGCGGCGGATGCCTTTGACATCGATGATCCAGGCGAAGGCGGCGAGGAAGAAGAAGCACATGCCGCCGCTCCAGAGCGTCCACGCGGGCGTCCAGATGCGCTTGACGATGGGGCAGATGCCGGTGAAGTGGAGTGCGAGGGCGAGGGCCGAGAGCGCGACGCCGGCGATGAGGAATTTCTTGAGCGGGACGCGGCCGGGGGACTCGCGGTACCAGTTGCCGGCGAAGAGACCGAGGAGCATTGTGCCCAGCGTGGGGATGAAGCTGAGGGTGAGGTAGCCGCCCTCGTTGAAGAGGAAGCGAGACTCGCGCGGGAAGAGATTGAGGAACCAGATATCGAAGGCGTTGCCGAAGTTGCAGTTCTTGTTCCAGTGTGAGGCGAAGTCGGTGAAGTTGTGGTGCCAGTCGGCGGGGACACCGACGGCGGCGTAGTCGTATGCAGGGCCGGGCGCGGGGTAGACGGCCCAGGCGAGCCAGTAGGCGAAGAGGATGGAAGCGAAGGCTATCCACTGCCAGCGCGGGCGGCAGTGATAGAGCAGAAATGCGAAGGTGTAGCCGAGGCCGATCTGGGTGAGGGTGTCTTCAAACGTGAAGTAGGTGAGCGGGTGGCCGATGGACCGCAGGAAGATGCCGAGGAAGATGAGTACAACCGAGCGCCAGAGGACGTGCAGGAGCTGGTGGGTGAAGCTGGCGCCCTTGCGGGTGCGCGAGGCGATGGAGTACGGCATGGCGACGCCGACGAGGAAGGTGAACGACGGCTGGATCATGTCGTGGAGGCCCATGCCGGCCCACTCGACGTGCGTCTGGTTGTAAGCGAGGATGCGCCAGAAGAGGCTGCCGGGATGCGCGGCGTAGGTGTCGGCGAAGCGCATGACCTCACCCATCATGAGAAGCATGACGAGGCCGCGGTAGGCGTCGACTGCGACGTTGCGGAGGACGGGGGCGGCTGGGGTTGCGGCTGGGGATGATGAAACTTCAGGCGCGACGGCGATGGCAGGGTTCATGCGCGGTCCTTTGAGGGATGCTCCATTTGCTCGCGAGGGCTTGTGGACTGTCAAGGCTAAAAGGCACTGCGTGCGGCGTGCTGCTCGCTGATCGCTCGCGGGGCTGCTGTGAATGAGCGTGGAGTTTGACCGTGGCTGGGTGAAGGGCTTGTTTTCCCACATCTCTTCGAGATATGGGGCACCCATTTTCGTGGTTGGGATGCGGGGTGAAAGGCAATCGTGTGGATCGGTTTTAATGGGATGTTGCGAAAACTGAGGATGGCGGTGTTGGGAGTGATGGGGATGATGCGATTTGCGGTGGTGGTGGCGCTGGGTGCGGTGGCGGGTTCGGCGATGGGGCAGGAGACGACGGCGTGGAAGAATGGGCGCTACCAGATTGACCAGCGCGGCGTAGTGGAGCGGTCTGACATTGTGCTGGAGCGGGCCAACACCAAGCCAAGCGAGGCGATGCCACTGGGCAATGGGCGGCTGGGCGCAGCGGTGTGGGCTGCGGATGGGCTGACGGTGCAGGTGAATCGCGGGGATACGTGGCCGGTAAGGAAGTCGCCGGGACAGGTGGTGTTGCCGGGGCTGAAGAAGCTGACGGCTGCGGCGGACTATGCGGGGCGGCTGAGTCTCTACGACGGAGAGCTGGTGGAGACGGGCGGCGGGATGCGGGCGGTGGTGTATGTAGATGAGGCGCAGGATGCGCTGGTGATCGACGTGAAGGGTGCGGACCCGCAGACGGAGCAGACGGCGACGTTG
>DATMUN010000227.1:0-2872 GCA_035563895.1 Occallatibacter sp.
TCCCACACCCCATGCAATCGCTGTGTACGCTTCGCAACCACTGTCGCCAGTGGCCACGCAACACTCGCTACCAAGCGGACGCTACTCCTTACTTGGGCCGGACTTTCACCGGCTGGATCGCACCAGCTTTGCCTGGCGCACGGCGCGGTAGGGACGCGAGTTGCCTCGCGCCCCCCGCACAGACCCGTACTTGCAGCTTTCCCGCATACGGTTCCCACCTCGGGTATCCACGGCGATGTTGCGCCGTATGCAGGCCAGCACCTGGGGCACGCGTACCCGGTACTGTGCCCGGTGCGTGTTGTGCTGGTCTGCCATTCCCCTCGGCCTCCGCCCTTGGCTCCACCGGCTCCGCAGCGGTCTGCTCCGTCGCGGACTGCTCCGCAACGGTATGCTCCACTTTGTTCGTCGGCTTCACAGCTACTATGGCAGAGCTCGACTTCTCGTGCCCGTGCATCATCGGCTACGACTCCTCGTCTTCCCGATGCGGACCGTCCCTCGCACGCGACGCTGACGGCCAGTCACGAGATCTCCCAGCTTCCGACGCGATCCGTTTGCACGTGATGTGGCCTTTGACCCCGGCAGGGCGACAGCACCTCGCATTCGTTGAAGAACGGTGCCGCACATGTTGCCTTCGAGCGAGTAAAAACTCTCGGCCCCTGCGATGTCTGACCTTTCGTGGCTCAATCCCACACCCCATGCAACAGCTGTGTACGCTTCGTGTTCGGCATTGCTGCCGCCTCACGCAACACTCGCTTCCAGGCGGCCCGCTACGGCCTTACCCGGGCCGGACTTGCACCGGCTGATCGCGCCAGCTTTGGCTGGCGCCTTCGGCGCGGTAGGGACGCGAGTTACCTCGCGCCCCCCCGCACAGATCCGTACGTGCGGCTTTCCCGCATACGGCTTGTATGGGGCTTTCTTTGTCAAGCGGTATCAACGCCATTTTTGTCGTGCTTTGTCATTCCATTCTTTTGTTCGACCCGCGCCGCGAGCATTCTTTCGTCCCGACCGCATATTTCCGTCGCCGTCGCGCGCAGCGGCAGTCAAGGACGGCGCTTCTTCAGCGCCGCCGAAGGCTTGTCCTTGACGGACGCGAGCACGGCGGCAAGCTGCCGGCGATCGGGTGGTTGGCCGCGCGATGATCCGAGGGGAGCCTGCTATTGGCCACGAGCAATCGCCCGCGAACCACGCTTGTATTCGGTTGAACCCATATAGGTCCCGACCATGAAGCAGTCATACGCTTCTGCGAGCAAGGCTCCGAGGCGGCGGGTCCATTCTCCCAGCGGCATTGTAGCCATAGCCGTATGCGGATTGCCGCCACCTCGGATCGTCATCGGTTACCCGGCGCATCAAGCGCAGTCAGGTGCCGAGCCCTGATTGTCCTTTCTCGTTCCTGAGCGTGTTGTTCACCCGGCTGGCCGCAGCTCGACACCGTCCGGCACCTCGCCGGTCGTGACCAGGCGCCACAGCGCGATCAGCAGCTTGCGTGCTAGTGCCACGATCATCGTCGTCTTGCGCGCCCCGCTCGGCCCCTCAGTCCGCGCGCGATACCAGCGCGCCAGTGCACTGTCTTTCTGGAACGTCAGAAAGCGCCACGCCAACTGGATCAGCCCACGTCGTACTCGCGCATTACCGGCCTTGGGCAGGCCCTTCTCTCGGCGTTTCAAACCGCTCTCGTCGGGCGATCCCGTGAGCCCGGCATAGCGCGCCACCGCTCTTCGGTCTCGAAGCTTCCGTGACAGGATCTCCCGCACAAGCATGTCCGCCGTCTCGATGCCGATACCGATCACCCTGGCGAGCAGCCGCACCATCGCATGCGGACCCGTATCAGGTGCCCGCTTGAGCCGCTCGGCACGTGTTTTCTCGATCGAGTTGATCTGCTCACGGACCAGTGCCAGTCGTGCCATGTCGCGCCGGAATTCCTCGATGATGTTCGCCGGCAGGCCCGTGCCCTCCGCTGTCCGCAGACCTGCCAGACGCTCTGGCGCCTTGCGCAGATGTGGCTTGAATCCCCGGACCCCGAGACGGGCAAGCGCACTCTTCATGCGATTGGTGATGCGTGAGCGCTCATTGATAAGGCTCTCGCGCTCGCGGCTCGGGCGCCTCGCATCCTCCTCCTCCATCGTCGGGATCGCCACCATCCCGCAGTGCCCCCGCTCACCGCGCAACCAGCCCAGGAATACGCGCATCAACATCGCCGCATCCAGACGATCCGTCTTCGCCCGCTTGCGCTCGCGTGACACCGCTACGCTTGCCGAATGGATGACATGCGCCTCGATCCCGCGAGCAATGAGCCAGCGCGCCAGCCAGAAGCCGTCGCGGCCAGCCTCATAGGCCAGCGCGATCCGGCTGATCGGCCGGCCAGCACGCACCGCCTCGTTCCGCCACCGCTCGATCAATCGCAACAGGGCCGTCGCATCCGGCTCCAGCTTCTTCAACGGTTGGCGCTCGACGCCGGGAACAGCGCCGCTCACCAGCCAGCTCGCCTTGCTCATCTCGACGACCACCACCAAGGTTGAGATTAGATCAAACGCGGTCAGGCTTCGGCTGAGATCATTGACTTGGGCCACGGGGCAACCTCCATCGATTCGTATGGACGATGAAGGTGCCACGACCTCCGCCGCCCGCCCCATAGCTTCTCCCACCTCGGGTCCAGACGGCAAGCAAATTGCCGTATGCGTCCCAGCGTCTGTGGCACGCTTACCCGGTTCTGTGCCCGGCACGTGCTTTGCCAGTCCGCATTCCCCTCGGTCCCTGCCCTTGGCTCCACCAACTCCGCAGCGGATCGCTCCGCTTTGTTCGTCGGCTTCACAGCTACTATGGCAGGGTCAGACTTCCCGTGTCCGTCCATCATCGGCTACAGCTCCTCGCCTTG
>DATMUN010000228.1:0-6588 GCA_035563895.1 Occallatibacter sp.
GGTCGTTGAATGCATTCCGCAACGATTTTGCGGTGGCGCAGTACGCCGCGCAGATCGCCGGGCCTATGCCGGGCGAGGGTACGCTGGTCGACGGCCTGCGTGGCAGGATCGGCGCACAAGAGGACGAGCTGAAGAAGCTGAAGCGCGAGCTGGAAGAGATGCGGATGAAGTCTGCCGCAGGCTCGCTGGACGATGCGCTCAGCGGCGCGACTGAGGTGAAGGGCGTGAAGGTGCTGGTGCATCGCGCCGATGACCTGGAGCGCGGACAGCTGCGCACGTTGGTAGATAACCTGAAGCAGAAGGCGGGCGAGGGTGTTGTGGTACTGGCCTCGGCGCAGCCTGAGGGCAAGGTGGCGATCATCGCGGGCGTCACGCCGGGGCTTACCAAGCGTATCCAGGCTGGCAAGCTGGTGGGCGCGGTGGCCAAGCTGGTTGGCGGCTCGGGCGGCGGCAAGCCGGAGATCGCCGAGGCGGGCGGCAAGGACCAATCGCAGATCGACGCGGCGCTCCGGGCCGTGCCGGAGACGGTGGCATCGTTGCTTGCTTGATTGTTCAGGGAAGATTTAAGAGGGCCGCATCGGGGTGCGGCCCTCGTCCTATTTAGAAGAGATTTCTAATCTATCTATGAACGTGTAACTCGGCTGGAGTGTGCCGCAACCTCAGTTCGCGCGCGAGGCACGCGGGCCAAGGCTGTAGGCAACGCCAAAGGAGAAGATTGGGTAGGTTTTCAGCGGGTTCAGATCGTTCTTATATTTAGAAACCTGTGCGGCGAGGTTGGCCTGCACGTCGGGATCGGTGGTAACGTCCACGCAGTTCAACCCGTTCGCATCGCAGGCCTGGCCAGAGGTTAGGTTCAGCGCCACATCCGGTGCGCCGGTGAAGGCTACACCGATCTCAAGCGGGAATGAGAAGCGCTGACCGTCTCGGGGAATCATATTGCCCCAGCCAGCGGTGAGCGTGAATGCCGGGCTCTGCTTGTGCAGGTTGATGCTGCCCATGCCAGTGACGGGATCAGCGTTCGACGAATAGTAGGTGACGCCGTTCAGCGTGAAGCTCGTTCCCGGCTGAGCAGTGAAGTTGGCGCTCATGGCGTTGGTGTTGTAGACGAGCACGCCCGGACTGACGCGCAGGCCGTGGCTCGGGAACGGGTATACATCTACTGACGCTCCGGCGGAGGCCAGGTGCATCTTCGCGTCCACATCAAAGCCATTGCTGGAGATGTTGTTGAAGTTCAGCCGAAGGATGTTACCCACCGCCCTGAAATTTGCGTAGCGGTTCAGGGGAGTTGCCGTCTGCGCGCTCACGCCCATGGGCGAAACCCCTGCGCCGAAAGCAAATCGTGAGAACGGAGTGTAGGGATGAGCAACCGGGCTGGCTGCGGGTCTGGAGTACAAACCGCCGCCGTCGGCGGAAGTGTCCACCGGGTTGCGGGTCAAATCCGTTAGACGGACCTGCGCGGATACGGCGACCGAGCAGACGAGCAGCGCGAGTAAGAGGACGGAAATTTGTCGTTTCACAGAGCCTCCAGAACGTCGTACAGAAGGGGTAATCGGCTACAACTCAGGGATCGTGAGGCCTCCGGTCCAAGTTGACCGTTGGCAGCCTCTTACCGCTGCCCCGTCTCAATTGCGGGGTTTAACTTGCGCCGAGAGTACCACGGGAGTTGTAAAGCGATTACCACAGAAATCCCACAAAATGGTTACCTATGGCACGTTGGGGCCTGGGCTGCCCAATTTGGGCCCCAATGCCGTAAGCTTGACCCCATGTACTGGCCACGCAGGGACTCCCCAACCCTCGGGCGCATGCGCCGGCAGTTGCTTGGCTGGTATGACGCCAGCCGCCGCGATCTCCCCTGGAGGCGCAGCAGCGACCCATACGCCATCTGGGTGTCGGAGATCATGCTGCAGCAGACCCGGGTGGCTGTCGTCGTCGAGCGCTATCAGGCATTTTTAGAGAGATTTCCCTCGCTGGTGTCGCTGGCTCTTGCCCCGGAGCAGGACGTGCTGGTCCTGTGGAGCGGCCTCGGCTACTACCGCCGCGCGCGAATGCTTCATAAAGCGGCACGGTTTGTGGCGGAGAGCCGTGAGGGTAGCCTGCCTACGAAATCGGAAGAGCTGCGGCTGTTGCCGGGCATCGGCGCGTATACGGCTGCGGCCATCGCCAGCATCGCCTTTGGCGAGCCGGTAGCGGTTGTCGATGGCAATGTCGAGCGCGTGCTTTGCCGTGTGCAGGGCTGGCAGGCCACGGGGCGCGCCGGCGCGGCTGCACTGCGCCGCAAGGTGGAGACGCTGGCCGGCGACCTGCTCGACCGGAAACGCCCCGGCGACTTCAACCAGGCCATGATGGAGCTGGGTGCGACACTCTGCTCGCCGAAGAATCCGCAGTGCCTGCTGTGCCCCATGGCACAGGACTGCGTGACGCGGGGCGAGCACAAGACGGCCGCCAGGCCCAAAATGCTGAGCCGCGAGATTGGCTGCGCGCTCGTGCTGCGTCCGGGCCCGCTGCCCGGCCCGCGCAACCGCGAGGTGCTGCTGGAGCAGCGCGAAGAGTCGAATACCGTCATGCCGGGCCTGTGGCAACTGCCGATCCTGAACGATGCCGAGGTGCCGGAGGAGGCGCTGCACATGAGCGTGCGCCACGCCATTATGCAGGTGAACTACTATGTGCGCGTGCGCGATGTGGAGCCGGACGACGTGGACAAGCTGGCCGCCAGCGGAGGCCCGCGCCGCTGGGTTGCGCTTACGGATGCGGGCTCGATGGCCCTGACCGGGCTGGCGCGCAAGGTGCTTTCGCGCGCGCACCTGCTGCCGCGCCTTCCCGCTGAGGCGATTGTTCCGGCTGAGGCCGCGGACGTAATCTGAAGAGAGGGCCCGGGTCGTTGCGATCCTCCGGTGGCCTTTATCCATAAAGGGAGAATTCATGCAGATCATTCGAGTGTTGGCAGCCGGGTCTGTTCTGGCTGCAACGTCGGTCCTGATGCTGGCGCAGTCCGCCCCGGTTCCGCAGGTTCAGGGCCTTCCCGCGGCTGGGCGCGCCGCAGCGGAGTCCATTAGCGCGGACCGCATCCGCGAACATGTGCGCTTTCTTTCGCTCGACCTGCTCGAGGGGCGCGGCCCCGGCACGCGCGGCGATCAGCTTGCCGCGCAGTACATCGCTACGCAGTTTGCGCTTGCCGGGCTGAAGCCCGCGGGCGACAACGGCACATTCTTCCAGTCTGTGCCGCTCTACGCCGTCCACACGGAAGAAGACAAGACGCAGTTTGCCTTTGTGACTGCGGGCGGAGCACCGATAGATCTCGCTTACAGCACAGACATCGTTGCCAAGGATCAGACCGGCCAGCCGACGGCCGAGATCGACGCGCCGATTGTCTTCGTCGGCTACGGCATTCACGCGCCTGAGTACAACTGGGACGACTACGCAGGCGTCGACGTGAAAGGCAAGATCGCTCTCATCATCGTCAACGAGCCGCCATCGGAGGACGTGAAGTTCTTCAAGGGCCGGGCGCTCACCTACTACGGCCGCTGGACGTATAAGTACGAGGAAGCAGCGCGCCGCGGCGCCGTTGGTGTGCTGATCATCCACCGCACCGATCTGGCCAGCTACGGCTGGAATGTGGTGCGCAGCTCGCAGGCCATCGAGAAGAGCTACCTCGAAGGCGATCCGCTGGCAACACTGCGCGCGGCTGCGTGGATTCAGCACGACGTGGCGCAGAAGCTATTCACCGAAGCTGGCCTCGGAGACGTGGATCAGGCCATCGACCGAGCCGGCAAGCCGGGGGCGTTTCATGCGGTGGAGCTTTCGGTCCGGCTGCGCGGCCACGTGGAGAGTCGCGTCCGCCGCTACGTGAGCACCAACATTGTGGCGCGCGCTGTAGGCTCCGGCGGTTCGGGCCAGGCCATACTCTTTACTGGCCACTACGATCACCTCGGTATCGACCCGAATGCCAAGGGCGACAACATTTATAACGGAGCCGCGGACAACGCCACTGGCTGCGGCATTCTGCTGGAGATGGCGCGCGCGGTTGCTGACTCGAAGACACCACCGCCGCACGATATGTACTTTGCGGCCGTCACTGCAGAGGAGCAAGGGCTGCTGGGCTCGCAGTATCTCGGCATGCACCCGCCGGTGCCCGCACGCGAAATCGCGCTCGACCTCAACTACGACATGCTGCTGCCGATCGGCGTTCCGCGTTCGGCTGACCTGAACGGCGCGGACCGGATTGACTTCTGGCCGACGGTGGAGCGCGTTGCCAAGGCATTCGACATCCAGTTGCTACCCGATCCGACGCCGATGGCGGGGCACTACTACCGCAGTGATCACTTCTCGCTGGCACGCGTCGGCATTCCGGCGTTCTCAGTCGATCAGGGAGAGCTCTTCGAGGGGCACGATGCGGCCTGGGGCCACACGCAGTTCGCCGACTACGTGGCGCACAACTACCACCAGCCGTCAGACGAGTTCCGCCAGGACTGGGACTTCCGTGGCAACGCCAAGATGGCGCGCTTCGGGCTGGTGCTGGGCTGGCTTGCCGGGGAGCAGAAGAAGGCCGTTGAATGGCTGCCGGGCGACGAGTTTGAGGCAGCCCGCAAAGCGAGCGAGAAACCCTAGGCGGATCTCCGCCGGGTCTAGTAGTAGTCTGCGCAGCTCAGGTAGTAGCCGCAGTTTATGCAGACCAGCTTGCAGTGGTGGCCGGTGAGGCGGCTGGAGCAGGTGGGGCAAATCTGCAGGTGGTGCTCAATCTGAGTATCGGTTGAGCACACCGTTCCAGCCTGTGAAATGTCGGCTACAAAATCGGGGTCCAGCGCCTTCGGCCTCTCGGGGAACATGCCCGACAGATTAGCATGGAGATGTGGGCTTGCCGCGGTGCTGAACGCGCCGCGGTGCCCGATGGATCAATGTGAACGGCAATCATGATGGCGGTTGCGGAACTTCCCCTCGGTGACCGCCGAAACTCACCCCAACAATCCGGATTCCGGAACCCCCAAGGAGGGACGATGGCAAGCAAGGCAAGTGCGGTTTGGACTGGTTCACTGAAGGAAGGCAAGGGCACGATCTCGACGGCAACAGGCGTGCTCAAGGATGCCAACTACTCGTTCGCGACCCGTTTTGAGGGCGCAGCCTCCGGCACCACGCCTGAGGAACTGATCGCAGCGGCGCACGCCAGCTGCTTCTCGATGGCTCTCGGCGCCCAGCTCGGTGGCGCGGGCCTTACGCCCGAGTCCATCGCCACTGAAGCGGCCGTGACCCTGGCGAAGACCGACGGCGGCTTCGCGGTGACGAAGATCGCTCTGACCACCACGGCCAAGGTGCCCGGCGCCTCGCAGGAAGTCTTCGACAAGGCTGCCGCCGACGCCAAGGCTGGCTGCCCGATCTCGAAGCTCTTCGCGGGCAACACCGAGATCGTGCTCGACGCCAAGCTCGTCTAGGAGCGCAATCCGTCTGACGCCAAAACATCCCATCTCTGCCGGAGATGGGATGTTTTGCTTTTTGTGGCTGTTGCGCGGTTGCCGTCGCTGTGGGAGAGTGGGGTCACCCCATCCGTGTGAGGTCATCCGGCGATGAAGCAATACAAGTTCAAGGCCACGATCCAGGAAGTCGGTTCGGCCGGCTGCTGCGTGCTCTTCCCCTATGACGTTGAGAAGGAGTTCGGCACGCGCGGGCGTGTACCGGTCAAGGTTACCTTCGACGGCGTGCCCTATGTGGGCACCATGATCAAGTACGGCCATCCGCAGCACATGCTGCCCATGCTCAAGGCGATCCGCGAAGAAGTCGGCAAAGGGCCGGGTGAAACTGTGAGCGTTACGCTCGAGCGCGACGAGACCGTCCGCACCATTGAGATTCCGCCCGCCTTCAAGGCCGCTCTCCGCAAGGAGAGGCTGCTGCCCTTTTTCGAGAAGCTGAGCTACACGCACCGCAAGGAGTATATCCGCTGGATTACCGAAGCGAAGAAGGAGGAGACGCGCACGGCTCGCGTTGCCAAAGCCTTGGAGATGTTGCACAAAGGGGTCCGCACACCCGACTGAAGCCATGATTCCCGTTGACAGCGTCCCACGATGCGCGACAAAGTCGTTGGCGACGATCCTTGGGCCAGCTGTCACTTCACCGGGAAGGGGTGTGTATGCATCATCTTCATTTCATGAACCCTTGGGCGATTCTTGCCGGCGGCATCATTTTATGGCTGCTTGGCGCCATCTGGTATTCGCCCGCGCTGTTTGCCAAGCCCTGGATGGCCATCGTCGGCCTTCAGAAAACCGAGGGGCGCAGGCCGGGCATGCTGCTGGCCATGACCTCGTCGTTCCTGTGCGACATGGTGGTGTCATTCGTTATGGCGCACCTGATCATGTGGGCTGATGCGAATACCTTCGGCTGGGGCGCGTTCATCGGCGCTCTCACCTGGATTGGCTTTATCGGCGCGCCAAACCTGCCCCAGGGCATGTACGAAGGCAAGCCCTTCAAGTATTTCGCCATCAATGGCGGCTACTGGCTGCTCGGTTTGGTCATTGTGGGCGGAATGCTGGCAATCTGGCACTGAGTTCGCGCAGGGCCGCTACAATCGGCTCATGAACAAGAATGTGATTGCAACATCGGCGG
>DATMUN010000229.1:0-2162 GCA_035563895.1 Occallatibacter sp.
AGCAGGCCGGCGACCTCGGTGCTCACGGCTTTGGCATCCCCAAAAGGAACGAGAATGCCACGCCCGTCACTCAGCAGTTCCTTGGCGTGCCAGTAAGGTGTAAGCGCCGGAGCAAAAATCCCTCACTGGAAGCGGCCGAATGGTTCGGTTGCGCCGGAGTAAAAATCCGGCATCCAGGAAGCCTTTGCCTGATTCGGGCGAGGGCGAGGGATGAAGGACGTGGAGCTCTATGCAAAGGTACGATATGCGGTTCGGATTGAGGGGCTGAGTAAGCGAGCGGTCGCGCGGCGGTTTGGGATTGATCCGAGGACCGTCGACAAGATGTTGGAGTTCTCGGTACCGCCCGGCTATCGGCGGTCGAAGGCGCCGGTGAAGCCAAAACTCGGCCCATTCATCGGGATCATCGATGCGATCCTGGCCGGGGACAAGGACCGGCCGAAGAAGCAGCAGCACACATCGAAGCGGATTTTTGAGCGGCTTCGGGACGAGCACGGGTATTTGGGCGGCATCACGATCGTGAAGGACTACGTGGCGCTGTGCCGGCAGCGATCAAAGGAGATGTTCGTTCCGCTGCAGCATCCTCCCGGGCATGCGCAGGTCGACTTCGGCGAAGCGATCGGGATCATCGGCGGGGAGGAACGCAAGATCCATTTCTTCGCGATGGACCTGCCGCACTCGGACGCGTGTTTTGTGGCGGCGTATCCGGCGGAGACGACGGAAGCGTTCTGCGACGGGCACGTTCGGGCCTTTGCGTTCTTTGGCGGTGTGCTGAAGTCGATCCTGTACGACAACACCAAGATCGCGGTGGCCCGCATTCTGGGTGATGGCGAGCGTCAGCGCACGCGGGTGTTCAGCGAGCTGCAATCGCACTATCTGTTCGAGGACCGGTTTGGTCGGCCTGGCAAGGGCAACGACAAGGGCAAAGTCGAAGGCCTTGTCGGCTACGCCCGGCGCAACTTCCTGGTTCCGATCCCGGTGTTCGAGAGCTTCGAGGCCCTCAACGCCCATCTTCTCGACTGCTGCCGAAAGCGCCTGGGCGACCGGCTACGTGGGCACGCAGAGACGATCAGCGAGCGGCTTGCGCGCGATCTGGCAGCCTTCACCAAGCCACTGCCGCCGCCTTACGACGCCTGCGAGAAGTTCACAGCGACCGTCTCCTCGCTGTCGCTGGTGCGTTACCGCCGCAACGACTACTCGGTGCCGACGAGCTTTGGCCACCGCGATGTCATTGTGCGCGGTTACGTGCACGAGGTGGTGATCTCGTGTGGCGCCGATGTGATCGCTCGGCACCCGCGCTCCTACGAGTGTGAGGATTTTGTGTTCGATCCTCTGCACTACCTGGCCCTGATCGAGCAGAAGATCAACGCGCTCGATCAGGCGGCGCCCCTGGCCGGCTGGCAACTGCCCCAGGCGTTCGCCACCTTGCGCCGCCTGCTGGAGGCGCGCATGGGCAAGCAGGGCAAGCGCGAGTATGTGCAGGTCCTGCGCCTGATGGAGGCGTTCAGGATCGAGGACGTGACAGCGGCTGTGCACGACGCCATTGCGCGCGGTGCCATCAGCTTCGATGCCGTCAAGCACCTGCTGTTATGCCAAATCGAGCGCCGGCCGCCACGCCTCGACATGACGATCTATCCCTATTTGCCGAGAGCCATCGTCGCGACCACCCAGGCCAAGGCCTACCTGGACCTGTGCAGGGGAGAAGCGGCATGACCGACACCCCGCAAGTTCTCCTGGCGCATCACCTCAAGGCACTCAAGCTGCCGACGTTCCTGCGCGAGTACGACAAGGTCGCGCGCCAGTGCGCCGCCGAGGGAACCGACTTCCCCCGCTATCTTCTGCGCCTTGCCGAGCTGGAGCTGATTGACCGCGAGCGGCGCATGGTCGAGCGCCGCATCAAGGCGGCCAAGTTCCCGACCGTGAAGAGCCTCGACAGCTTCGACTTCGCGGCGCTGCCATCCTTGAACAAGGCGTTGGTGATGGAGCTTGCACGCTCAGAATACGTCGAGCGGCGCGAGAATATCATCGCGCTGGGCAACTCCGGCACCGGCAAGAGCCACATCGCACTGGGGCTCGGCTTGGCAGCGTGTCAGAAGGGCCTGTCGGTCGGCTTCACGACCGCCGCCGCCCTCGTGCACGAGTTGATCGAGGCTCGCGACGAGAAA
>DATMUN010000230.1:0-2873 GCA_035563895.1 Occallatibacter sp.
TGCCATCGATCGGCTGACCTGCCGCATCGAGTACGCACCCCATCAATCCAGGCCCCAGCCCAATCTCCGGATGCATGCCAAGGGCCGCAACCGTATCCCCGAATCGAATGCCTTCCGCGGTCTCCACTGGCATCGAAAGAAGGTTCGCACCGCGAAAACCGATCACCTCTGCAGCATGAGCGACTCCGAAGCGATCCACAATTTCGCAGCACTCGCCGACGGAGGCAAGCGGCCCAACAGACTCCACGGTCTGCGCCACAGACTCCACTACCGTGCCTGACCAGCGCCAGGGCTGCACTCGCTGCAAGCGCGCGACGTATCCGTCCAGAAGCTTCGTCATCGGAGTGCCTCAGATTCATCCGTGACTGCCACATGGTCTGTCGAACGCTTCCGTCCGACCTGGTCAAAGAAGCCCCGTTCAATCTCTGACAATTGGGTGCGAATCCCGAGATCGACAGTGCCGACGGATGTATGGATCGAGCAATCCCCTGTCAACATTCCTTCTCCAGGTTCCACATTCGGCCGCACCTTCAGATTGGGAAGATGTGCAATCGCCTCTTGCCACATATCCAGTTCAGCGGGTGGCACGCAAAGGCGCACGCCAGTAGAACTCGAAAGCTGACTGAGAGCTACCCGCACAGCGCCTGTGAGAAGAAGCGGATCGAGTTGAGACTCTCGCCGCAGGATGCGCGCAGCAATAGCAAGCGCCAACGAAACAACCTCTTGTTCGACTGCATGAAAGTATCGGTCGCGATCCTCAGAGAACCGACTGAGCGTGTTGGCGATCTGCTCCTTGCGGTGCGACTCTTCTGCTTCTCGAGCAGCAGCAAGAACTTCGCGTTCTGCCCTTCGTCCCTCTTCTAGCCCACGGGCTTTTCCTGCCTCGAAACTGTCGCGTACCTCTCTGGCGTGCTCTTCTTCCAGCGCTCTATCGAGAGGCTGCTGTGCGATGGATTCCACCTGCATGCTAGGCTCGTCATGGTCGAACCCGGTCCACACTTCTGGATCAGAGGAGCCGCAGTCTTCGTAATCGAGAACCTGCAGCAGCATTGATCGATGGTCGGAGTTCATGCGCGGTTGCTCCATTCTGAATTTGGCTATTTGCATCAGTGGGGATCTCGCGAAGAAATCTATACGATCATCTCGTCGCCTGTTTCGAGCTTGAGAACAACTTTCCCTTCCGCCTCAAGGCGGCGTGCCAGATTGAGAATTTCCTGCTGTGCCGCTGCTACCTCCCGCGAGCGGACTGGCCCGAGAACCTCCATGTCTTCCTTCAGCATCTCGACGGCACGCGAACTCATCGCTTTGAAGACCTGCGCACGCAACTCCTCGTTGGAGCCGCGTAACGCCATCGCCAATTGCCGTTTGTCTACACCGGAGACAACCTCGCGGATAGTGGCGGCGGGAACAGTGATCAGATCATCGAAGGTGAACATCAGGTTTCTAATGCTCAGTGCCAGCTCCGGCTGGCCCTCTTCGATGGTCTCGAGGATTTTTTTAGACTCCTCCGCATTCAGGCGGTTCAACAGATCCGCAACTGCCTTGAATCCGGAGTAGCTCTTGCGCGCCGTGTCGCCAACATTCTCCAGGCGGCGATGCAGGATGTGCGCCACCTTCTGTGCCATCTCCGGTGAGAACTGCCGCATCTCTGCCAATCGCTGGATCGATACGACCTTGTGCTCTTCGCTGAGATTGTCGAGCACCATCGACGCACGGCGCGGATCGAGATGCGCGAGAACCAGGGCGATCGTCTGTGGGTGCTCTGCGTCAAGCAGTTTTCCAAGCTGCTGCGGATCGGTCCTCTGGAGTTGGGCAAGGTTGCCCTGCGCCGCTTCCTGTGAACGCTTGACGAGGGCCAGCATGTCTTCTGCGCGCTCTCTTCCAAACGTGTCGACGAGGAGACGGCTCGCGTAGTCGAGACCTCCGTGAACCATGACGTTCTGGGTTTCGAGCAGCTCCCAAAACTCCTCGACCACCCCTGCGGAAAGCTCGGGGGAGATGCCGCGCAGATCGGCAAGCTCTTCGGTCAGGCGCTGAACATCCGGCTCAGGAAGCGCACGCAAAATCTCTTTGGCTAGATCTTCGCCAACAGCAACCAGCAGCACAGCTGCCTTGCGGATACCGCTCATCGACGCTGCCTGCCGGCGCTTTGCTATACCATTCCCGACTTCCACTCATCCCCCTTGCCAACTGAATCCCTATATCTGTATTCCCTGGCCAACTAGTCCGAGTGAATCCAGCTTTGCAACAACCGTGAGCTCTGCGATGGCTCACGCTTCAGGTGCTTCGACACTTGATCAAAGATCTCTTGCGAGCGGATCCGTTCCGGATCGGGCGCAGGTGGCTCAAGCGGCGGAAGCACAGGCTGTGGTTCGACTTCAGCAACGGCTTGCCGCCCTGCGCGCAGCGCCTTCTTGCTTGCTAAGGCATTGTCTGGAACGCCGCGCACGGCGCGAATCGCGGGCCGCACGCCGAGAATCAACACAAGTAGCAGACCCGCGAGGATTGCGCCGTAGCGCAGAAGCTCGCGTGACTCGCGAACCTGATTCCAGACACGGGCTGACAAGCTGGCGGGAATTTGACCACGATTGCCATCAAACGCGAGATCCTGAACGGTAACTACGTCACCACGCGAAGCATCATAGCCAACAGACGCCTGCGCTAGAGATGTGAGGTTGCGAAGGGCATCCGGAGACCAGGGCTGGTATTGTGCGGGCGAGTTCCCTGTTGCAGCGTGCAACAGACGATCATTCACTACGATGGCCGCAGTCATACGCCGCAGACGCCCGGGTTGCGCGACCGAATGACGCACTGTTCTGGAGACACCGTAGGTTCCAGACTCCGTGCTCGAGATCTCTTGTCCTCTATTTTGC
>DATMUN010000231.1:0-2380 GCA_035563895.1 Occallatibacter sp.
ACTGAGTAGAGTCCCCAGTGGATGAAGATGCCTAGCTTCGCCCCGGCATACCACTGCGGCAGCGGATGGCTATCGAGCGACTCCAGCGTCGGCTCATAGTGTTTGGGAGCCTGCGCCGCGCACAGGCAGGCAATTGAAATCAGCGCCGCAGCAACTCCAACGAACAACAGCTTTTTCCGCATCGACCGAGCCTCGAAAATGTTTTCACAGGCATCATAGTCATCACGCACGGCCTTGCCAATTCCCTTGCCCCAAAAATAATACGGCGGCCCTCACCAAAGTGCGGACCGCCACTAGAGATATTGCGAATGAAAGATTGCTTAGAATGCCGCCATCGTCTGCCGAAGGCTGTACGAACTCAGCGTCTTGATGTAGTTGCCGCGATCAAACGGCGAGGTATCCGGAACCGAACGACGGCTCAGGCAACCACGCGTATCCCACAGAGACGTGTACTCGCGCTTCTCCAACCAGTACTGCATATCCGCCAGCACGCGCCCAATGTGCTCGATGCCGTGAATGTGCAACGCCGAAGCCATCATCGTCATACTTGCGCCAGCCATGATGCACTTCAGCACATCTTCCGCCGAGTGCACACCGCCAGTCAGAGCAATATCGATGTTAGTGTGGCCGTAAAGGATCGCTGCCCAGTGCAGTCTCGGCAGCAACTCCGAAGGCGTGGAGAAATGCAGCGTGGGCCGCACCTCCAGCGTCTCGATATCGAAGTCCGGCTGATAGAAGCGGTTAAACAACACCACACCCCGCGCCCCAACATCCTCCAACCGCGCCGCAATATGCGGAATCGAAGTGAACGACTGCGACAACTTAACCGAAACCGGAATCTTCACCGTCTGACAGATTTTCTCTACTAGTTCAAGCATCTGGTGCTCAATCTCTGCCGAGGTCTGGCTCCGGTCCGTCGCCAGCGCATACGTGTTCAGTTCGAGTGCATCCGCACCGGCAGCTTCCATGTCCTTGGCGAAGTTCAACCAGCCACCTGGAGTATTGCCGTTCAGGCTAGCGATGATCGGAATCTTCACCGCGGCCTTGGCCCGCCTCAGGTGCTCGAGATAAACCTCGTGCGACATGCGGTAGTCCGTCTGCTCAGGCAGATAGTCCAACGACTCGGCGAAGGAGTCCGTCCCGCGCGACAAGTCCTCGTCCAGTGCCTTCGATTCGAGCGCCAGTTGCTCTTCGAAGAGCGAGGTCAGCACAATTGCTGCTGCCCCCGCATCTTCCATCCGGCGGATATTGTCGAGCGACTCAGAGAGCGGCGTGGACGAAACCACGATCGGTCCGCTCAGTTTGAGTCCGAGATACTGCGTTGAAAAGTCAATCATTCTTCTCCTCCGGCCGGCACTGCTGCCTTTTCATCCTCTTTTGCTACAGGAGCGATATGCGGCGTCTCTCCACGGCCCGGCATCGCTGCACGCCCCGAGTAAACGCGCCACTGGCGCTCCACGTCATCCTGCGCTTCAGCCAATAGCTTTGCCGCAAGTTCCGGATTGCTGCGAGTTAGCATCGTGTAGCGAGCTTCGCGGTACGTGTACTCCTTCAGCGGAATCGCCGGTGCCTTCGAGTCGAGTTGGAACGGATTCTTGCCCGTTTCACGCAGCGACGGGTTGTAACGCATCAGAGGCCAGTATCCGGATTGCACTGCAAGCTTCTGCTGTTCGAGGCCGTGCACCAGGTCGTATCCGTGAGCAATGCAACTCGAGTAAGCGATGATGATCGACGGTCCGTCGTGCGCCTCAGCCTCCTGGAAGGCCTTGATCACATGCGTATCGTTGCCGCCCAGCGCCACGCGTGCTACGTAGACCGAGCCGTAACTCACCGCTTCCATGGCCAGGTCCTTCTTGCTCGTTCCCTTGCCGCTGGCTGAGAACTTCGCAACCGCACCACGCGGCGTCGACTTCGACATCTGACCGCCGGTGTTCGAATAGACCTCAGTGTCGAGTACGAGCACGTTGATGTTCTTGCCCGAGCCAAGCACGTGATCCAACCCACCGAAGCCGATGTCATAAGCCCAGCCGTCGCCGCCCAGAATCCACACGCTCTTGCGAACCAGTGAATCCGCAATCGCTGCCAGGTTCCGCGACTCGGACGAGTCGATCGTTGCCAGCTTCTCCTTGAGCACCTTCACGCGGTCGCGCTGCGCGTTGATCTCAGGCTCGGCGTTCTGCGGTGCGGAGATCAGCTCAGATGCGAGCGTCTCGCCAATCGAAGCAGCCAGGCGCGTTACCAGCGACTCGGCGTACTCCTTCTGCTGATCGAGCGCCAGTCGCATGCCAAAGCCAAACTCGGCGTTGTCCTCAAACAGCGAGTTGCACCACGTCGGTCCGCGACCTTCCGCGTTCGTCGTGTATGGCGTCGTCGGCAGGTT
>DATMUN010000232.1:0-2344 GCA_035563895.1 Occallatibacter sp.
GTCGCCACCGCCGTCTCCAGCGCCGGTGTCCAGTTCACAATGTCCTGCGCCACCGTGTTCCCCGAGCAGCCGCTCATAAACGGAGCAGGCAGCAACAGCGCAATCAGCGCCACCACGCCCACCTTCGCAGTAGCCGACGCACCCGTCTTACCCGCATCAGAATCGGAACCCGAACCCGCATCCGTGCCCGATCCCGAGTTCGACGCAGGATCGCGCGCCAGCAGTCCCAGCAGCGCACTCGCCACCGCACCCACCAGCGTCACCACCGTGCCGCTGCCCGCATGCCCCAGCGTCAGCCCCTGCTGCGACAGCACGCCCGCCACCGTCGTCACACCAATCAGCAACCCCGTAACCGAAGTCCGCGGATGCTTCCACAGATTCACAAACACATTCATTTCACCGCTCCTTTTTCACCCAACATCTCCCAACCGACCGCGCCAATTAGCCCATCCGTCCAACACGGCATGGGTGCCCCACATCTTGCAAAGATGTGGGAAAGCACGCCACTCACCCAGCCCCAATACAGCGAACTTCACGCAGCACCACCAAAGATCGGGTGCGGGAAAGCAAGCCCCGCGCGCCCGCACCAAACCACGCGCACAAAAAAGCCCAGCCGCATCGGATCTCTCCGCGCCGCCGGGCCCCAGATGTTCGTCTGGCTACTTCTTTTGAGATTAAGAGTTTCTACAAATTAATCTGCAACGCAGCTTCACCACTCATGGTGTCCAGCATCAGCAACTTGGACACGAAGTGATGGCTACAGCCCTTGACACCCTATCGAACCCGCTCCACCTACTCTCGTCCACGCAGCTCATACACATTGCTTGCACCACAAAAAAGCCCTTGGATTCTAATCCAAGGGCTTCTCTCCGCGCCACTCCGTTAATAAGTCCAAAAGTTCACCTGCACATTGATATCCGTTACGACCGGCTCGTTCCCACACATCGCGGGCTCAAATTTCCACCGCCTCACTGCCGCCATCGCCGCGTCGTTCAGGCGGCCTTCCTGTTCGCTCATGGGCACCACATCGCTCACCGAACCGTCGCTCCCCACAGTTATTGCCATCACCACGTTTACGTTGACTCCCTTTCCGCGATCCCCTGGCGGAAACTCGGGGTTAGGCATCTTGATGGGTTTTGGCGGCTTCTCGTTCTCGCATCTTCTGCGTTCCAGCGCTCCAGTTGGCGGCTTCAGCAGTATCTCGTCAAAGGTCACACTCTTTAGCTCAGCTACTTTCGCCTTCACCACTGCTCTGTCGTTCTCGGCGATCATCAGCGTGCGCGGATACGAATAGCCCTCGAAATCTGCATAGTCACTCAAGAGAGTCTTTGCCACTGTATTCAAAGGCAGCTTGTGCGACATCGACACAATGCTTCCCGTGCTGTCCTGCAGGCAGATCTCCTCCGTAATCCCTTTTCGCTCCTGACGTTCCACTTCGAAGCAGGTCAGTGCCAATCCTTGCTCGTTCCGGTGCTTCACTTTCTTCACTTCGAGCGCTTCCCCGTCGGCCGCAAAACCCAGCAGCCCGACGAGCTGCTGCACTCGCAGCGGCGTAAACGAAGAGTTGCGTAGCCTGTACTCCCTCTCGCCGTCACGAATCTGCGTCAGTTGGTAATCCATCATCGTGAGATCGATCCGCCAGCGGCTTTTCTCGGCCCAGTTCAGTTGTAAATGTCCCATTACCGGCACTGTCGTCACCACGACGAAATCAACATCCATCTGAAAGGGTTTGGCGGGGCTGTTCAGTAAGTTGGACTTCTTCATCGCCGCGATCAGCGCGTCCGCCGGCGGAGTCGACTCCGCCATCAGCTGCGGCGTACATAGCACTAACAGTAGAAACCACCGCGCACAGGTTTTCATCGGTGCAGCCATCATAAGCCCGTCGCATCGAGCTCCGGCGCTTAATCCGCCCGCTTCACATACCGCCGTCCGCGCAGCTCATACTCTCCGCTCGCCACGCGCGCCAGCGCCTCGGTGTACGCCACATGCTCCTGCTCCAGAATGCGCTCCGCCACCGCATGCGCGTCATCCGAGTCCAGCACCGGCACCGTCTTCTGCAAAATGATCGCGCCGTGATCCAGATGCTCGTCCACAAAGTGAACCGTGCATCCGGCCACCTTCACGCCGTACTCCCACGCCTGCGTCTGCGCATCCAGCCCCGGAAACGCCGGCAGCAGCGACGGATGAATATTCACAATCCGATCGCGAAACGCCCCGATGAACTCCGGCGAAAGCAGCCGCATGTACCCAGCCAGCACCACCAGGTCCACCTTGTGCCCGCGCAGCGTCGCAATCATCTCCGCGTCATGCTCGGCCCGCTTGCGCCCCTTCGACACATGCAGCA
>DATMUN010000233.1:0-8914 GCA_035563895.1 Occallatibacter sp.
TCACTCCAGTCATTTGCCCGATCTTATTCCGGTATCTTCGTGCTGATTCCCGGTTACTTCCACGACATGACCAGCTGTCCCATTTTGAGACATGGATTGGATCAGGCGGTCTGCTATCCCTATGCCTCCCTGCTGGCTCATCGCCTGCGCAAGCGACTCCGTGGCAAAACCTCCGAGGGCTCCAGCCGAGCCTGCGTCTGAATCATCGCCCGTCAATCCGCTGGACTGCGCGAGCGGCTCAAGCAGCTCCTTCATCATCTGCGCCTCGAACTCATGCGCAGCGCGCACTAACCGGGGCTGAGGCACAGATTGAGCTCCGCCTGTGATTGCCACAGATTCCGACATGATTTGCATTACAGCACCTCCACATCGGCTTCGAGCGCTCCGGCTTCTTTCATCGCCTGCAGGATGGAGATTACATCGCGGGCGCCGGCGCCAATTCGCTGCAGTTCCTGGACGAGATCTTCGACCGTCGCCCCCTGGCGCAGTTCGATCCGGTTGACGGGCTTGTCCTGCGCCAGCATGCTGGTCTGCTCGACGACCTGCGTTGTTCCGTTGGATAGAGGCCCGGGCTGCGACACCTGCATGGTTGACACAACATTGACAGAGAGCCCGCCATGCAGAATGGAAACAGGCTGCAATCGGACCGTTCCGCCTATGACGACCGTTCCTGTGCGCTCATTGACAACGACGCGAGCGCGGGGAAAGACCTCAACCTCGGCGCCTTCGACCTTGTCCAGCAGCGCGGCGATATCTTCACCGGGCTGCGGAGTGACAACGATGCGGCGGCTGTCGACAGCGTGGGCGCGCGTATTGCCCAGAACAATGTCGATTGCGGTTGCCATGCGCTCCGCCGTGTGGAAGTCGGCATCGTTCAGCATCACGCTGATGGTGTGCAGGTCTTTGAGCGCAAACGATACCGAGCGCTCGACCAGTGCACCGCCAGGAACTCGGGCAGTGGTGGGATGGTTGACCTGACGCGCATTTCCGCCGGCTGTGGCCATGTAGCCACCGAGCACGAGCGCTCCCTGTGCCTGCGCATAGACCTGTCCATCGGGTCCATACAACGGCGTCATCAGCAGGATGCCGCCCTCGAGCGAGCGCGCATCGCCTGCCGAGGAGACGGTGATATCAAGCCGATATCCGGGCTGGCTGAAGGGTGGCAATGTGGCAACGACAAAGGCTGCCGCCATGTTCTTCACCTGCATGTTCGCTGCGGAATTGGAGCCGCTCTGCGGCACAGTGACGCCCATCCGCTCGAGTGCAGAGACCAGAGTCTGATTCGGAAAGACTGTTTGTGAACTGTCGCCTGTGCCACGGAGTCCCACGACAAGACCGTAGCCAACGAGCTGGTTCTCTCGAATGCCTTCGATTGTGGCAACGTCCTTGACCCGCGCGAGATGCGAAGCCGCATCTTCTGCACCTGCAACGGACGACATGGCGAGCACAGCTGCCGCGATAAGGAGGACCACCCGTTTTACATGCATCAACCCACGCTCGTATTTTGGTTTTACGTAGTTCATACCGCTCCGCATGACCAGCTAAAACACCAGTAATTTTTCAAGAAAGCGCACAACCGGGTTTTGCCGGTAGGTTGAGTCGTTCACGATACCTTTGCCTGTCACCTCGAGTTCCAGGTCGGTCATCGCTGTGGACTGTACCTGGTTCTGCGCGCTCACATCCTCAGGGCGAACCAAACCACGTAAGCGAATCAGCTGCGTCTGCTGGGAAAAGGTCAGCTGGCGCGTTGCCTGAACAACGAGCATTCCGTTGGGCAACACGTCTACGACCTCCGCGCCAAAGGTGGTAACCAGGCTTGAGTTGGTGGTGCTCTGCCCTTGCGCCGTGAGCCCCGACGAGGAAGACTGCCCCAGAAGATTCTGCAGGTTATTGGAGGCCTTCAATGCTCCGAAGAGGGAGGTCAAGCTGGAACTGGCGCTTGATGCGCGCGAGTTCTTTACCTGCCCGTCAGTGGACGCAGCGAGGCTCTCAGATACGACGATGGAGACCACATCGTGAATGCGGGCGGCCTTGGCGTCGGTGCCGAGACGGACCATCCGCCCTTCGGAAGACCAGATGGAGCCGGGCGTCTTAACCTCAGCGTCGTTCTGCGCACGAACGCGTGCAATGTAAGCGCGCAGCGCTGTCTCTGGCGGGCTGGTCTTTACCTGATCAGGCGACTTCTTCTTCCCGAAGGCGAACGCTGAAACGCTGGCAAAGACCAGCACAAACAAAGCTCCGCACAGAGCACTCCGGCTCAGATGTTTCGCTGTCATTGCTGGGCCTCCGACGCACTGAAGGCCGCAAGAAGTGAGGCGCGGCCGGGTCCCAATGCCCGGACAGGCACGGGTTTCATGCCCACTGCGAACCGTGCGAGGAGAGTATCGCCGATTGCCGCCGGAGCGAGCGCGACGGCAGCGTACCGCGCCACGAGCATTTGCGTCGTTTCCTCTACGATGAGACGGTCCCCAGCTCGGATCACCGAGTGCGCCCGGCCCGAATTCGATGCCTCGGAAGCAACCAGTGCTGACGCTGAATGAAGAGGTACGAGCCTGCCGGGTCCGCCAGGATGCTGCGAATCAGCCTGTAATACCCATTTTGTCTGCGTCGCCGGGTCAACCAAAGCGTGCTCGACATGGGCGGCCTGCTGACCTAGCGCCTGAACAGACGCCATGGCCAACGCCAGGATCGCTTGCGCGACCCTCAGCTTTCCGGTGCTCATTGACTCTCTCCTCATCGCTGCCTACCGTGTCATGTTGTTCACTTGCGAGTACATGTCATCTGCGGCCTTGATGACCTTCGAGTTCGACTCGTAAGCGCGCTGCGCCAGCACCATCTGCACGAACTCGGTGACGACATCGACGTTGGAGTTCTCAAGGTATCCCTGCTGCAATGTGCCGAGTCCTTCGGTTCCGCCTGGGTTGCCCAGCACGGGATCGCCCGAGCTTAGCGTGGACTGAAGCAGGTTGGACCCCATGCTTTCGAGTCCGCCGGAGTTTGGGAATGTTGCGAGCTGGATCTGCCCTAGCTGCGAAGGGTTCTGCTGTCCGGGAAGCGTCGCATTCACCACCCCGTACTGGGTGATCGTGACAGAGGACGCATTCGAAGGAATCGTGATCGTAGGAATGATCGGATCGCCATCCGTGGTGACGATGGTGCCCTGGCTATTGAGATGGAACTGGCCGGCGCGCGTGTAGGCGATTGTTCCGTCGGGGCGCTGCACCTGAAAGAAACCGCTGCCTTGAATGGCCACGTCGAGCGAGTTGTTTGTCTGATTCAGAGAGCCCTGCGTGTTGATCACCTCAGTTGCCGCCGACTTGGTGCCGAGGCCGATCTGCAGGCCCGCAGATACGGTCGACTGACTCTGCGCGGCGCCGGGCGTGACAATGTTCTGGTAGACCATGTCCTCAAACTGCAATCGCAGTTGACGAAAGCCCGTCGTCGACGAGTTTGCCAGGTTGTTGGCGATCGTATCCAGATTCATCTGCTGCGCGCTCATGCCGCTGGCGGCCGTATACAGTGCTCGAATCATTGTTCTCCTCGACTTGAATGAATGCCGCCCTAGACCCGCGGAAGGTCTTCGGTGGCAAACTTATTGAACTCGGTATGGAAGACCGTGAGGGCCTTCTGCATCATCTCGGCCTGGCGCTGCATCAGGATGAGATCCATCGTGCCCTGCACCACATCCTCATTGGCAGACTCAATCGCACCTGAGTGCACGGTCGCGTCGCTGGCAGCAACTGGCTTTGTGCCTTCGGGAGCGACATAGCGGTTTGCCCCTTCCGGTGTCAGCTGAGTCCCTTTGGGAAATGCAAAGACTCCAACCGCGCCGGCTGCCCCGCCGTCGACCGAGATCACGCCGTCCGCGCCAACGGTGACAGCGCCGGGAGGCACTGCAATCGGCTGGCCCGTTGGAGACAGGACCAACTCGCCTGCTGCGGTCACAAGCTGTCCGCGGGATGAGCGATGGAAGCTGCCGTCGCGCGTGAAACGCACACCACCCTGCGCCTGAATCTCAAAGAACCCCTGCCCTTCGATAGCAAGGTCGAGAGGGTTCCCGGTGCTTTGCAGTGAGCCTTGCATGAGATTCAACTGATCGCCGCCGAGAAGTCCGTAGTTGTTCACGGTCTGTCCCAGCTGCGAGTCCGCAGCATCCGGCCCGAGCAGCACCGAACGGAAGTACTCGCGCTCCGCGCGGTAACCTGGCGTCTGCACATTAGCCAGGTTTGCCGCTGCTGTATCGAGCGCCTGGGTGCGTGCCACCAAGCCAGTCATCGCTGCGTAATAGCCACTATCCATCCGACATCCTCTCTGCCGGAAGAGGTTGCAGCTGAGTGGCCGAAGCATGCCGAACTTGATTAGAGATTCGTAACGATCATCATACGGATCATGCTCCACAGACGAAACAAGCCACGCAACCTTAAGGCTGCATGGCTCGATCGAAGTGGCGGTTGGATGCTTGTCTGCTACTGGATGCCGTCGCAAACAATCGTTACAGAGAATGCCACACCGTTGAAGGAATAACGGTGGTTCAACTGAAACTCGGGTGCCTGAACGTGAAGGTTGTAGTCACGGCCGGTGATGACGGCAGGGATGGAAAGTCCGCAGTTGGCCGAGAGCCCGGGCACCTTGCCCTTCCACGCGCCGGCCAACATGTTGCAGATCTCGCCGATGCCGTCTTTGACGGTGTCGTCGATCCCGGTGAAATCCATACCGGTCATTAACGCCGCCACCTGCATGGCCTCTTCCGCACCGGACCGAAAGACACAGGCTCCGCTCAATACTCCGCCGAACCCTACGACCGCTGTGACCGACTCGTCTCGCGGCGGAAGGGGACTCTCCACGCGCTCAACCGACACGCCCAACATCATCTGGAAGACTTCATTCACGCTTTCATCCAGATGCTTCGGGTCTGCAACCATATGCACTGACTCACGCAAGGAAACCGTCATTCTTTGCTCCAACTCTCTGCCGATCGGCACGCTGGTATTTGCAACCGCCGCCCTTCGAACACCGTTCAACAACATAAAAATGACCTCCGGCTCAGGCGGCACTCACCAGAGGAAGCACGCGCTCCTTCACCTGTTCCGCCGTGAAGGGCTTGCGAATATATCCCTGCGCTCCGGCCTGGATCGCCTGTTTCACGTGCTCTTCGCTGGACTCCGTCGTGATCATGACGACCGGCACTCCTGGTGCAAGGTTCTGAGAGCGCACCTGACGCAGAAACTCCAGCCCATCCATCGAGGGCATGTTGATATCGGACAAGATCAGGTCCACCTGACTTGCCTTCAACACATCGAGACCCTCGATGCCGCTGCTCGCCTCCAACACAACCAAAGGATCGAGCCCTGCCTGACGCAGCGCGCGCTCCACAATCTTGCGCATGACCGAGGAATCGTCAACGATCAGTGTGCGAACTTCACCCATGCCTGAACACCTCTTCTATTGCGTCTATCGACCGGATGGGCCCCGACTTGAGCCACCGTAAAAGAGCTGTATGATGCTCGTTCAAATCACTGGCGCCAGTCCGCTGCCAGAGAGCAGATCACGTCGCGAACCCAGCCGGTTCCCTGCCCTTGCCCGTTGCCTGCACGCTCCCACATGCGAAGCCACAGACACTCATGCACACGCACCAGACGGCCTGCACCGGGCCGTGCGCGCTCGAATGACCGTGCCAGTGAGTACGCCGCGGCTGACGGGGATACAGCTTCAATGAGTTCCACGCCCGGAAATGTTTGCACCAGCATCTGGCGATGCGCTCTCTTAAAGTCGTTACCGGCGACGATGCCGGTCTCAACACGCACGCCGGAGATGCGCTCAACAGCAAGCGCGAGAACCGGGTCCGGGGCAGCCTCAAACCCGAGATAGAGCAACTGGCTGCTCATCATCCGCAGAGGCACCACGCCGAAGGCATCGATAAAAAGACGCGGCATGGTTGCTGCCATCGCCGCAGGGTCGTGATGCTCGGAGGAGAGAACCGGGCAGCTCCATTGCAGACCGAGCGCGCGCGTGACATATTCTTCACTGACCGCACGCTGCCGGATGAGCCACTCGCCAATCCGGCCTGTACCTGCCGCCTTCTGCGCATCCAGTGCCTTTCGCAGCTGTACCGGAGTGATCCATCCCTTCTCCAGCATCAGGAGCCCGAGTGGCACGCGATGCCGGTGCGTCTCCCGGGCTGTGCCGCGGCCCTGCACTTCTCGTGCAACAGCCGCCGCAATGCGCGCATGAGTGCACTCGGCAGAACACGTCCATCCTTCTTCAAAGATGGGTGCTGCGTGACTGCGCCAGAGATGCAGCCAACCGGAACGGCAGTTCGGATTTGCACACGTGTCGATCCACCGGTCTCGCGGAACCGATCGCCGCTCGACATGTTCCTCAGTATTGACGAGGAGAGCTGCACTATCGCCGCTCTCATCCCGCATCGCACTTCGTCTGCTTAGAAAAGGCATCGAATTGACTCCAGGCGTTTGCGCGGCGCCGCCACCTCGGTGACCCGCAGACCAAAGTTTCCGTTGACCAGCACAACTTCGCCGCGGGCAACGATCTTGTCTCCCACGATGAGGTCGACTGGATCGTTAACGTGACGGTCGAGTTCGACTACATCTCCCGGTCCAAGCTCCAGAACCTCAGTAAGCGGAAGCTCGCGGCATCCGAAACGTAGTGTTGCTTCGAGCTCGACATCGCGCAGCAGCTCAACCCCGGAGCTCATGCCGGCTTGAGCATCACGCCCCACTGGCTGTTCAGCAACATCTGGAACGGGCGCGGGAGGCTGCGGCGGCCGTTTCTCCTGCTTGCGCGGATGGGTCTCGTCGCGAACCAGAATCGTCCACGAACCGGAAGCCGACTTGAGCTGAAAGGCTCGCGTGACCTGGTTGACGCCATCGATCTCCTCGAAGGACTCGACCTGACTCTTTGCGCCGGTGCTCGCAAGCAGGTCCCCCACTGCAGCTTCAACTGTCTCGCGCAGCAGTTCAGCCCATCCAGCCTTCTGATCGACGCCCTCACCCAGCAATGGGACCGAAAGCGCGCCACCGTCGATCATGACGGAGAAGCGTCCCTCATGGTCGCCATTGAGTTTTGCGGTAAATCCAAAGGCTCCCGCTCCGAGGGGCTTCGGCAGCCCCTCGGTCAGTGATGGCTCGCCGGTCAACGCCTGCGACAACAATGCGGAAGCAACATTGGACCAACATTCAAGGTAATTGCTCATGGACGCGCCTCCTGGGCGACAGGTTGAATTCTGGCCGCGCGATGCGCCCCTCGCCGCACCGGCTGCGCGTCTGCAAGATGCTGGCCGCCGACACGCCACTCCGCGTTTCGCGTTGCAGAAAGATCCAGGCGGATGACAGAGCCTGGTTCGAGACTCTCAATCTCGCTGGCACGAAGGCGGACCGACGGCAGTTGCAGCGCACCGCCAAAATGAATCTGACGTGCTGCGTGCTCCATGCGCGCACGAGCCTCTGGCGCGTGACGCCTGCGACGGCCCCAATCCGAGGTGAGCCGCCGAAGGATCGTGTTGGCAACGACAGCCGGAAAGGCGAGATTTAGAAGACCCGAGCTGTGCGGCATACGGATCTCAAAGCTCAGACAGAGCGTCTTCTCGTTGACCGACATGATGCGCGCTACCTGCGTCTGCATCTGGCGGCGCTCGAAGTTGAAGCTGAGTCCTACGGTCTGCCATGCCGCGGTCAGTTCGCGACAGACGATCTCGGCCACGCTCGCAAGAATCGACTCCTCGATATCCGTCAGCTCGCGCTGATCGCCGTTGCGGCCCTCGCCGCCAAGCAACAAGTCGATAATCGGAGGCACGAGAGCGAGGTCCAACTGCAGTACGGAGAGTGCCCCCAGCGGCTCGAGGCGTACGGACGACACATAACTGATCTCCGGAATGCGCAGCAGGAACTCGTTAAAGACGATCTGCTCGGCCGAAACAAGATTCACCTGAAAGCGCGTGCGCAGCCACGCGGCAAGATTATGCGTCAGGTTGCGGGCGAACAGATCATTCAACATGCTGATGGCCCGGAGCTGCTCGGTGGATATCTGCCCGGCCGAGGCATAGTTGTATGGCACTACGCGGGCGCGCACCTCGGGTGCGGCTCCGCTGCCTTGATTGGTAGCTGCGGTCGAACGCGCCGCTTGAAACAGCGCGTCGATCTCGTCCTGCTTGAGCATCTTCTCCATCAACATTCACTCCTGCGTGCCGCGGCCCGTTTCGATGTTCGTGGTGAGGCTTTGAAGGCTCCAGCCGCTGCCAGATCCTTGAGTGCCGCACGAAGATGAACCACCGCGGATGCATGCACCTGCGAGACTCTTGATTCCACGACTCCTAAAGCAAGACCGATCTCACGCATGGTCATCTCTTCGAAGTAGTAGAGCGTCATCACCAGCCGTTCGCGCTCGGGCAAGCGGTCAATCGCTTCTGTCAATCGCTCCTCGAGCTCACCGCGCAGACAGCGGAACAACGGATCTTCATCCGGTCGGCCCGGAACATACGCAAGTTCCTCTTCGCCCGAGTCCTCGTTGCGCTCCATGTGCAGCGTGCCGATCTCAAGGCCCTTGAGATCGCCAAGCAACTGCTGGTAGTCCTCGAGCGTGACGCCCATCTCGTCAGCAATCTCGCTCTCGCCAGGGGGATGGCCGAGTCGCGCAGTCAGCACGCGGACCGCCTCCTCGACGGCACGGCCCTTGCGACGCAACTCGCGCGGGCTCCAGTCGAGAGTGCGCAGGCTGTCAAGGATGGCGCCGCGAATGCGGAACTGCGCGTAGCTGCGAAACTGTACCTTCTTTGCCGGATCGAACTTCGTAAAGGCGTCCATCAACCCCACCACGCCGGCCGAGACAAGGTCCTCGATATCCACGTGCTGCGGCAGCCGCTCGTGGATACGGCGAGCCAGAAAGCGTACGATCGGGAGGT
>DATMUN010000234.1:0-4230 GCA_035563895.1 Occallatibacter sp.
CAACCGCACAGGCCAACGCCACCAACGCAAAGTTGCAGGCTGATCGCTACAGCGGCCTCGTGCAGTCCAATGCCGTGTCCAAGCAGGACACGGAGACCTACGTGAACCTCGCAGCCTCGACTGGCGCGGCGGTTCGCTCAGCGCAGGCCAATCTACAGCGCCTTAAGGAAATGCAGTCCTTCGAGAAGGTCTACGCTCCGTTCGACGGTGTGGTCACCGCGCGTGCCGTGGACACAGGTCAACTGGTCACCGAGGGCGGCAGCAACGAGCTTTTCCATGTGCAGGCGCTGCAAACAGTGCGCGTCTACACCAACATTCCGCAGGCGTCCGCATCGGTTGCCAAGGTAGGCGGTAAGTTCGACATCACCTTTCCTGAAGCTCCCGGCAAGACCTACCAGGGCACATTGGTCCGCACGTCGCAGGCAATCGATCCAGTGAGCCGTACGCTGCTCGCCGAGATCGACGTAGACAACCGCGCCGGACAATTGATGCCTGGTTCGCTCGCGCAGGTTCATTTCAAAACAGCTGCTCCCACGCAGAGCTTCGTCGTTCCCGTTGCCGCGCTCATCTTCCGCCGTGAAGGTTTGCGTGTGGCCACGCTCGTCGATGGCAACAAGGCGCATCTGGTTCCCGTCGTGATTGGTCAAGATGACGGCGCCACGGCGCAGATCGTCAGCGGCCTCAGCGCCACAGATAAAGTGATCCAGGATCCGCCGGACGCGCTGATTGACGGCGAGATCGTGCAGCCCGAGCAGCCTCGCCCGGCCCTGAATGCTGAGGGAGGCCGGTAGTCATGGCGATGGAGTCTTCAAAGAGGCCGGCGACAGCGGGGGCGATGCTGCTGTTGGTCACCGCAGCAGTCGCGCTCAGCGGCTGCAAGCCCGTGGGCCCCAATTATGCCCGTCCCAACGTGACCGCGCCCGCAACCTACAAGGAGATGGGCGCAGCGGCCGTGACACCGCCGCCCAGCCCTGCAGGCGGCAGTTGGCAGCCCGCTGCGCCTTCTGATGGAATGCTGCGCGGCAAGTGGTGGGAGATCTACAACGACCCTGAGCTGAACCGGCTCGAAGAGATGGTTGCGCCCGCCAACCAGACGTTGCGCGCTGCGGCTGAGACGTATCTGGCCGCGCGCGATCAGGTGGCCAGCGCACGCTCCAGCCTGTATCCAACGCTCTCCGCCGGCCCCGGCTTCTCGCACGACACGCTCTCGCGGCACCGGCCGTTAGCGGGTTCTGGGCATGAGTACAACGATCTGACACTCACGGGCCAGGCCTTGTGGGAGCCGGATTTCTGGGGCCGCATCCGCCGCACAATTGAAGCAGCCAGCGACACGGCACAGGCCTCCGCAGCCGATGTTGCTGTCGTCGATCTGAGTCTGCACGCTGAGCTGGCGCAGGACTACTTCGAACTGCGCGGGCTTGATCTTCAGAGCCGCTTACTCCAGAACACCGTGCACGACGACGAAGGCCAGGTGGAGCTGAACCAGAAACTCCTGCAGGGCGGCGTCGTAACGCAGGTCGTTGTGGCACAGGCGCAGACGCAACTCGAAACCGTGCGTGCCGCACTCATCGATGTGGAGCAGGGAAGAGCGCGCTACGAGCACGCTATCGCAACGCTCGTGAACCAGCCCGCAGGACAGGTCACGCTTGCACCTGCGCCGCTCGATCAGTCTCTGCCGCAGATTCCTGTCGGCGTGCCATCGCAGCTCATCGAGCGCCGGCCCGATATCGCTGGCGCAGAGCGCCGTGTCGCAGCAGCCAACGCGCAGATCGGCATCGCTATCAGCGCGTACTATCCGACGATCAGCCTCGGCGGCGCAGGCGGCTTTGAAAGTACGCACGGCGGCAACTGGATTCAGGGCCCCAGCGCACTTTGGAGCCTCGGAGCCAGCGCGACGCAACTGCTCTTTGACGCAGGCCGACGCCACGCGCTCACTGACGCCGCGCGCCACTCGTATGAAGCTGAGACGGCCACCTACAAAGCCACCGTGCTTGGCGCCTTCAATGAAGTCGAGGATAGCCTGAGTGATCTCCGCGTGCTGGAGAATGAATCCACCACCGAACAGCAAGCCGTAACCGCTGCGCAGCGTTCGCTCGATCTCTCGAACCAGCGTTACAAGGGCGGAGCAACTAGCTACCTTGAAGTGCTCGTGGCCGAGACGATGCTGCTCTCGAACCAGCGCACACAGGCCGATCTCACCACGCGCCGCTACGTCGCGAGCGTTGCACTGATTCGCGCACTCGGCGGCGGATGGGACACGACGCAGCTACCAAAATAAGTCGGGCACTCAACGCCGCCGCATCAGGTGCGGGGCGAGACAGGCTTCCACTTCAGCCTTGTGTAGGCGATGCGGAAGCCTGCTCGCTCGGCGTTCCGCTGCGACAGGCTACCCGCCTCGGTTACGATCATCGCGAGATCGCAGCCGTGGTTATGCGCAAACCGCATGCGCTCGGCAAGCAGCGCTGCCTGCAGTCCGTTGTGCCGATACTCGGGCACTGTAGCAGCGCCCGCCAGCAGCGCGACGCCTTCATGCAGGCAGAGCCCGGCAGCCGCGGCCGGTGTGCCGTCGAGCTGAGCAAGAAAACACGGGCTGTTTTCACGCGCTGCGAGAAGCTCGCCGGTGCTCTTGAGAAACTCCTCGAACTCAGGATGCTCATGCGCCCAGCCGCGTGCGTTCACCGCCGCCCATAGTGCGGACTCAGCCGGTTCAATCATGCGGATCTGAGTGCGGTCGGAAGCGCTGGCCGAAGCGGGCACAACACTAAGCTCCTGAAAGAGAACACTGCTGATCTCGAACGGCGCATATCCACGCGCGCAGAGCAGGCTCAGCGTCTCGGCTCCGGCGAAGGGGCTTATCTCGTGCATCGGTACTGCTCCGCGCTGGACAAAAAATTCTTCAATCTCGTTCAGCGTTTCTGCAGTGAGCGGCTCACTTATGCCCAGCCCGAAGGTCTGGGTGGTCGGTGCATCCATGCCGTCGAACACCACGTCGGCTCCAGCGCGGCGCATCCACGCTGAGCCGCAGTCAGGAAAGAGCCGTTTGCGCGCAACTGCGAATTGCGCACAAGCGTAGCCCTCGCTGGCTTCAAGGCGCTGAGCGAGCGTGCGATCGGAGAAGACCATAGCGCGAATCATCGTACACGCCGTCGCCGTCCGCAGTTGCGTGTCCTACGATGGAAGCATGGCGAAACTGATTCTGGCGTCGGCTTCTCCGCGGCGGCGCGAGTTGCTGACGCAAGTGGGCTACACGTTTCAGGTACACCCGGCGCACATTCCCGAGGATCCACGTAGCGATGAAGATCCGGAGAGCTACGTGGTGCGGCTTGCGCGAGAGAAGGCGCAGGCCGTGTTCGATTCTTTGCACGACCCAGTAGCAGTTGTTCTCGGAGCCGATACAACGGTCACACTCGATGGCCATATCCTGGGCAAACCCGAGGACGCTGCCGACGCCGCACGCATGCTGCGCATGTTGAGCGGCCGTACGCATCGCGTCATCACCGGCGTGACTGTGGTTACTGCGGATCGTGTCGAGTCTGCTGCCGAGGCCACCGCGGTTCGCTTTCTTACCTTGTCTGACGCGGAGATCGATGCGTACATCGCCACCGGCGAGCCTATGGACAAAGCTGGAGCGTACGCAATTCAAGGCCGCGCCGCGCGCTGGATTCCACGTGTCGAAGGCTGCTACTTCAATGTCGTGGGGTTACCGCTGGCGTTGGTGGGAACCATGCTCAATGCGGCCGGAGTTTCGGTCTGAGCTCAGGCCTCCGGCGCTGGATCATGTACCGGGTTCAGCGTGTTGAATCCTTCGGCCTTCGCCACATCCAGCAGCGTTGCCGATGTGGACACGAACACGATCTCAGTTCCCTGGAACATCTCGCGCGCTACAATCGCCGCTCCCAGTTGCAGCGCATCGGGCCAGCGCAGCGCGGTGCGGTCCAGCAGTTGGCGCGCTGCTTCCAGTACAGCGGGGTTCAGCGGCTCCTGTACCATGCGTGCTGCTTCAATGCGCAGAATGTTCAGCGCAGCGGTGGCGTTTTCCGTGCTGATGCCGCCAGCTCTCTCGCGCCTCCGGATGGCTGCGTAAACTTCCAACGGGGCAGAAGCGGCAATCAGCTTACGGTTGTCCTCAATCGATTCCATCAGGCGCACAAGCGTGTCTGTGCCGGTTTCCTGCACGAACAGTTGCGCGAAGGCGGTCGACTCGAGGAAGTAGCAGATCACTGGTTTCCG
>DATMUN010000235.1:0-3339 GCA_035563895.1 Occallatibacter sp.
CCGGCGCGGTCTCCGAGCTGTGCTTTCACCTTAGCCAAACGCGTATATGCCGCAAACGCCGGAGCCTCTTCAGACTTCGAAGAGCTGGCGAGATAGTCTTCCAGCATCTTGGCAGCGAGCGGCAGATTCCGGTTTGCCTTCGTCAGTATGGACGAGCCGTTGTACAGCGCCACGCCTGCCTGCCGGTCCCTCTGCGCTGCTTTGATTCCGCTCTGCAGTGCCGTGTCCAGATCGTTCCAGCGTTGCCGCCGGCGATAGAAGCTCGCGACAGACATCCATGCAAACGCGGGATGCGGATCGACGCTTGCCGCCTCACGCAGCTCACGCTCGGCTGTGCCGTAATCCTTCTGGCTCTCCGCCGCCCATCCACGCAACTGGTGCGCGCGCGCCGCATCCACATGATCCAGTTGTCCAGCCACATTCGCGGCCTTGTCTGCGCCGCCGCCGACGATGCCAGGCGCCGAGTTATAGAACTCGCCCAGATCCGCCAGCGCATCGGCGTTCCGCCCGTCCAGCTGCACGGCGGTCTCAAACTCCTGCCGCACGCGTTTGCCCAGCCCGTAGGCGCTCACGAACGAAGCACGGTCGGCACGCTCGCCCAGAGCGCGGCCCAGCCAGAGGTGGTAGCTCGAGTTCTGCCCGTCCATGCGCACGGCCTGTTCGCATTCATTGGCTGCCGCATCCCAACGCTCCAGCGTGAGCAGCACGCGGCAGCGCAGATTGTGCGCTTCAGGTGTTGCGGGTAGGGAACTGAGCAGGCTGAGAGCCTTGTCTGCCTCGCCAGCCTGCAGCGCCCCACTCGCCTGCGCAAATGAGCTCTTGACGGCCGGTTCGGCTGCAGCGGTCAACGCAAGCAGGCAGGCCAGGATTGCTGCCGCTGCGGTTCTCATTGAATAACCTTTACCGGCACGTTGATCTGCAACGGTTGTCCGGTAGTTGTGCCAGTGGCCACGGTGTCGCCCTCCTGCAGTCCTGACAGGATGGACACCTGCGTGAGATTGAAGTTGCCCACCGTTACCGCAGTCTTCTGCAGCGAGCCGGAGACCAGCTTGTAGACATAAGGCTTGCCGCTCTCCGTGTAGAGCGCCTCGCGCGGCACGCTCAGCACATTCGACTGGCTGGCAATCGTCACGCTTACCGTCACGTCCGTGTCCGGCAGCAGGCCCGGGTTGGCGTCGTCGAGGCCAATCAGCACTTCGCCCACGGTGCGCGTGGTGTAGTTGATCACCGTAGCCGGTACCTGCACGATGTGGCCGTGCCACACCCTGTCTGGTTTGGCGTCCCACTTCACCTCAATCGGCTGGCCGACAGCCAAACGGCCGATCTCGGGCTCGTCGAAGTAAGCGCGCACGCGAACATGCCGCAAGTCCGCCATCTGCATCAGCACCTTGCCCGCCTCTTCAAACTCAGTGGCCTTGGCATCGATGCTGTAGACGGTTCCCGCAGTGGGTGCGCGCAGGATCGTTCTGGACAGCACGTCGCGCGCCGCCGCAGCATTGGCTTCGGCGTCAGCCAGCGCCGCCTGCGCCCGCGCCACGTCCGATGGCGCAAAGCGCGACTGGCTCGACTGCTGCGCCGCACGCAGCGCTGCCTCTGCGGTCTGCAACTGCTGCCGCGCCGCCGACACCTCGCTGGCAGAGGCTGCACCGCTCGCGTTCAGCTTGATCAGGGCATCCAGATTGCGCTGTGCCTGGTCGCGGTCCAGTTGGCTCCGCGTCAGGTTCGATGCATCCGCCTGCCGCTGCTCCACGGTGCCGTTGTGGGCCACTGCATCCAGATTCGCCTGGGCTGCCTTCACCGCGCTCTCGGCCGTTGCCAGCCGGGCACGCGCATCCATGTCGTCCAGCTTCAGCAGAACCTTGCCGGTGGAGACCACGTCGCCGGGCTTCGCATACACCGCCTTAACCACCGCGGCCAGCGGACTCGGAAACGCATAGTTCGTCTCCGGCTCCACCTTGCCGTTGGTGCTCAGCTGGTTTGCCAGCGTCTGGTGTTCCGCCTGTGCCACGCGGATCGGCAGGCGATCCCGGGTCAGTGCCCGGATTCCGAAAAACACGCCTACCAACACAACTGCCGCGCCGAGCCAAAGCCAGCGCCGGTCGAATTCTTGTCTTTCTTTCGCCATCCCTATGACCTGAGACAGTATATAGGACTCGCAAACATGCCCTGAGGGAGCAGGAAAATCATTCCTGCCTCTCGTTTTGCGAGATTTTGCCGCCCTCTTACAATAAACACATGGCAGCAGAACCCCGTTACACCGACGACCACGCCAAAGCCGGCCTCGATTTTCCGTTTCCGGCCATCGAAACGTGGCAAAACCACTTTCCGGGCTACGAGATCATCATCGATGACCCCGAACTGACCTCCGTTTGCCCCAAGACCGGCCTGCCCGACTTCGGCAGCCTCTCCATCCGCTACATGCCCCGCGAGCGCTGCCTTGAGCTCAAATCGCTCAAGGAGTATCTCTTTAGTTACCGGAATCTCGGCATCTTCCAGGAGAACATCGTCAACCAGGTTCTCGAAGACGTCGCGAAAGCCTGCGACCCCGTCTGGGCCGTGGTCCGCGGTGAGTTCCGTCCCCGCGGCGGCATAGCCACCACGGTTGAAGCCCGCTGGCCGCGCCCCAAAGAGTAGCCCAAAGGCCCCGCCCGGTTTTGAACTGGGCGGGGCCGCAACCGCTGTGGTATTTCTCGGGCCGGAAGCCACTTCCCGAGAGAAGCGAGACAAGTTGACCGCGTCGGCTCCAGCAGTTCGCGCCCGTTTGCACCCCGCGCTGGGGACACTCCTCCTGCTGCTCGCCCTCAATCTGCTCAACTACATCGACCGCTACATCCTGCCCGGCGAGCTCTCGCTCATCCAGCGCGAGTTCCACTCGACGGACCAGCAGATGGGTGCGCTTACCACGGCGCTGTTCCTCTGCTACATGTTCGCCGCGCCGCTCTCCGGCTGGCTTGGCAACCGCCTGCCGCGCAAGCCGCTCATCATTGGCGGCGCTGTGCTCTGGAGCCTCGCCACTCTCGCCACGGCCTGGGTGCATGACTACTGGACGCTCTACTTCCGCCACGCCCTCGTAGGTATCGGTGAGGCCACCTTCGGCATCTTTGCCCCCGCCGTGCTGGCCGACTTCTACCCCGAGCGTGAACGCAATCGCATCCTCTCCATCTTCTACATCGCGATCCCCGTGGGCGCAGCGCTCGGCTACATCGCCGGTGGTCAGCTCGGCTCGCTCCTCGGCTGGCGGCAACCATTCTTTCTTTGCGCTATTCCGGGGCTGGTCATCGCCGCCCTCTACGGCTGGCTGGGCAAAGAACCGCAGCGGGGAGCTTGCGACCACCTTCC
>DATMUN010000236.1:0-2943 GCA_035563895.1 Occallatibacter sp.
GTTTCGCAGATTTCGACGGCGCCTACGTCCACTGCGGGCAGATGCACCATGCGGCGCTTCTCGGTGGAGAGCAGGATGTGGTCGCTGGTGTCGCCCACATCGGCGAAATCTGTGTCCTGTGCCTGATAGGTCTTTTCATCGGCGGCGATGGTCCAGGCACGGAAGTAGTTGACCTTCTCGTCTTCGTTGAAGTGCACTTCGCAGGTGTTGCTGCGGCCCTGTGGCTTGAGGATGCGGATCGCCTTGCGCTCGCGTTCGACGGCGCGTCCTTGTGCGTCTATGGTTTCGACGTATTCGTCGTAGAGGATAACGGCGTCGGCGTCTTTGGCGTAGTCCGGCGTTGGGGTCTTTGCGGCGGCCATGCCCCAGTCCGGTACGGGCTGGCCCTTGGAGAACCAGCTTGCCCGGGCGGGCACATACGCCGCGAAGGAAATGAGGATGAAGGCGAGAACTGCGTTGCCGCGCATCTTCATGTTCAGTTCCCCTTGGCCGTCGCTGCTGCTGCGCGTGTCAGCACGAGCTGCTGCTGATCGGTGGTAGCGACTTTCTGGAAGAATTCGTGCAGATCTGCATACGATTTAGGCTCGAGCAGGGTGTAGTTGTACGCGAGGCTGCGCGCGACAGTTACTGCGCCGTCTGCAGCAGTGATGCTTGTGCGCAAGAGCGCATGGCTCGGCCACGATACATTGCTTGCCGGCGGCAGATTCTCCACGGTGTATCCGGCGGGCAGGCGGTAGTTTACCTGGTCCTGGGTCACGCGGGGATACTCCACGTCAATCGGCGCCAGGCGCTTGTCTTCGGCGACAAATGGATGCTTGGCGCGCGACTCAAAGAACATGGCGGGCAGGAAGTAGCGTTTGCCGGTTGAAGAGCCCATGCTGCCGCTCACTTTGACGATCGCCAGCAGGTTTGTGGTGTAGTCATCGAGGCCGATGAAGTGATCGAAGTCAGCTTGAACGCCATCGGGCAGGTCTCCGCGAATGGACTCGTTGAAGCGCTTCTTCACCTCCTCGGTATCGTTTTCGATCGCAATGTGCCGCCAGTACAAGGCTTGCTGGCCATTCAGCACGTAGCGGACGGAGCCGGTAACACTGCCCTCGGTGTCGAGGGCGAGATCGGCAATCCGCGCGACCTGCGTTTCAGAGTAGATGTTTGCAGGCGTAGTGAAAAGGTTCGGCCCCTTGTCAGTGCCGCGCAGCCCGCTTGCGAAGGCGTGTTTCCAGTGCAACAGGCCAAACGGGCAGTCCTTCTGGCCGGGATCGAGGGTGACCTCCTTGCCGTCGGTCACAACGATAGCCAGGTAATCGTCGAGCTGATAGGTGGTGAGATAACTGGGGTCGAAGATGGCGCGGTTGCGGTTGACCACCTTGGCGGGATAGGCCTTCAGTCCGGCGGCGCGGGCCATGGCGACGTAGAGAAGAGCCAGCTCGTCTCCGGGGGCGCTTTTCTGGTTCCACACATCGCTGGCATTCTTGATGTTCTTGAGGTTCTCCTTCTTGCGCTCGGCTGCGGATTTCTCGCGCGAGAAGTCGGTGTTGTCGAGTTTCATCACTGCGTCGTAGATCTTGTGTGCTTTCAGTGACTCGGAGTCCGTTGGCGCGACGATACCGGCAACGGCTTTGGGCAGATCCTTGCCCGGGTCGGCGAAGTTATCTGCCTCATGCGCCCAGCGCTTGGACTCGTTCTGCCAGAAGTCCTGCCCGGTGGTGTACTGGGTGTAATAGAACTGGCAGCGCCAGTTCAGGCTGTTGAGCGGCGGCATCCAGTCTTCGCTCGGGGTGGCGGGAATGTCGGTGATATCGAGCGTGTAATGTTGGCGAGAGTCTTCAACGATCTTCGAGTCTGGCTTGGCGTGCAACGACCACATCAGGAACTTCAGCGCATCGCCGCGGCTGTTGGTGATGTATCCCGAATCTGACGAGCGCACGAAGAGATAGTGTGCCTTGTGCACGTAGTACGGTTGCTGGATCTCCCACTGGGGCGATGACACCATATTGTCGTCGTAGCGAATCTGCAAGCGGTATTCGATGATGCTGCCCACCTCAACGTTGGGCAGGGTGAAGACCATGGTGTTGCGCTGGTAGCCTGCCGTTTTTATGTCGGTCAGGTCGCTGGGCTTGGCGGTGAGCGGAATGACGGTGCCATCGGAGTGGATGGTGCGGCCGTGGATGTCTGTCACCTTGAAGTCCGTGCGGTCGTACGGCACATGGACCGTCGCTTCTTCCTTGCCCTTCTCCGAGAGGATCTTCATTCGCACGTAGAGGCTGTGGTAGTGCAGATTGTCGTCGGTAATCTCTTCTCGATAAAGGTAGACCGCCGCGGCTCCCGGAGCCTGCGGGTCTGCCGTCATCTGTAGCTCTTCCTTGGTGGGTTCCTGAAACTGTGCGTGAAGCGGGCTGGACGAGACGGTGAAGGCAGAAGCAAGAAGAGCAATAGATAGCAGCAAGCGCGAATGCATAAACGAGTCTTTCCCCTCAGCTATCGGGTGGATAGCTCTTCCGCGGGAGTGTTCCGGAATTGGTAGAGATTTTAGCGCGGTTTCTGTGCGTCTGGCTGACAGGGCTGAAAACTTCGGTGCTATAAGTTCCACGATTGAGAAAAGAGTGCGGATCTCCCGAATTGATGTTCACTCCTTTAGCAATAAAGGCACGCCTCGATGCCGCAGGATTGCGTAGACTGGTGAGTTCACTTTTCATATCTGAAAGGACACTGTTCGACATGTTCGTCCGTAGTTTGACTGCCCGGCTGCTCGTGGCGGCCGCGGTCCTCGTTGCTGCGCAAGATGCGAGCGCGCAGTGGAACCCGCCCAACCCCGTCGTCGTCTTCGATCAGCAGGGGAATTCCCTCGACGTGAGGCTGAAGTTCGGCCTGCTGCGCATTGAGGTGGACAAGCCGGAGCTGCTGCACGTGACTTACTCGCTGGCAGGCTCGTCGCGGCCGCCG
>DATMUN010000237.1:0-3523 GCA_035563895.1 Occallatibacter sp.
TACTTCCAGCGTCACCGGAAACGGCATCACATTCTTCTCTTCCCTGTAGCCGTTTTCGCCAATAACCACGCCCGTATTGAAGTAGCTCTCCGCTTCCAGTTGTCCGCGTGCCACAGTGTGCAGCACCTGCGGACGAGCCCCGCGGTGATCGGCAAACATCTCCGAGCCGCGCTGCGGGAAGATCTTCGGTTGATTCTGCATGTCCTGCCGGCAACCTGCTGCGAACAGGGCCATCGTTCCTGCAAGCAGCGCTACGCCGCGGCGCGTCTTGTTGAAGAGGTCAACGTGCATTAGTACTCCACCTCCACAACCGACACCGGCTGAAAGTCCTGCAGATACGCGCGCGTCTCGACAAGATCGAACTTCGGATCCAACGCTTCCAGGCACAGGAAGAACTTGTCTGTTGTCGCTCCGTCGCGAAAGTTGGGCGCGTTGAAGAGCGGGTGATAGAGCGAGGGCAAACCGTTGAGCGCGAGCATGCCGAATGCGGCCGAAAGGCCCGCCCACAGAATGGTCCATTCATAAGCAGGCACAATGAACGCCGGCCACGAATATAGGGGACGTCCGCCGATGTTCAGCGGGAACGCGAGCGTTGAGACCCATGTCTCCAGGGAGAACATGGCCGCTAGGCCCATAAGCGCACCCACCAGAGTGAGAAGCGGCACCTTGTTGCGATGGAAGCCGATGGCCTCCGCCGCCTCTTCCACCGGATAAGGCGTGTAGCAGTCTAGACGCCGCCAGCCATCCTTGTGCGCCTGCTGAGCGGCCCTCACCAGGTCGTCCGGCGTATCGAATTCGGCCAGCAGGCCGTAGGTCCCTTCGCGTGAAGGCATCGTTAGTCACCCGCCTCGGCTGCTGCCTTGGCCTTGATCTTGGCCGAGGGCAGAATCATGCGAATCTCGTTCATTGGAATCATGGGCAGGAAGCGCACAAACAAGAGGAACAGTGTCGTGAACAGTCCCATCGTGCCCAGAAAGGTGAAGTAGTCCCAGCGCGTGGCGCGATACGTGCCCCACGACGACGGCAGAAAGTCGCGATACAGGCTGGTCACAACAATCACAAAGCGCTCGAACCACATGCCCGTGTTCACCACGATCGAAAGGAAGAACATATACGACATGTTGGTGCGCAGCTTGCGCGACCACAGCGTCGTGAGCGGAATCGCCAGATTGGTCAGGATCAGCATCCAGTAGGACCAGCCCATCGGCCCGAACATGCGGTTCCAGAACATGAAAGCCTCCCAGTGCGAGGCCGAGTACCACGCCATGAAGGCTTCCATGCCGTAGCCATAAGCCACGATCATGCCGGTTGCCAGCATGACCTTGCCCATGTTGTCCATGTGCCGGTCCGTGACGAGCGACTCAAGGTGGTAGAACTTGCGCAGCGGAATCGCCAGCGTGAGCACCATGGCAAATCCCGAGTAGATGGCGCCCGCAACAAAGTACGGCGGGAAGATCGTGGTGTGCCAGCCGGGCAGTACGGCCACAGCGAAGTCGAAGCTGATGACCGTATGTACTGAGAGCACCAGCGGCGTTGCCAGACCCGCCAGCAGCAGCGACGCCGTCTCGTAGCGCATCCAGTGGCGCACGGAACCGCGCCAGCCAAGCGACAGCAGGCCATACGCGTACTGTGCAAGCTTCGACTGCGAGCGATCGCGCATCGTGCCGAAGTCGGGCACCATGCCGATGTACCAGAACACCACCGAGATAGTCGCGTAAGTCGAGACCGCGAAGACGTCCCACAGGAGCGGTGAGCGGAACTGCGGCCACACATCCATCGTGTTCGGATACGGGAACAGCCAGTACCCAAGCCACGGGCGGCCCACGTGGATGAGCGGGAACATGCCCGCGCAGACCACAGCGAAGATCGTCATCGCTTCGGCAAAACGGCTGATCGAATTGCGCCACGTCTGCTTGAAGAGAAGCAGAATCGCCGAGATCAGCGTGCCGGCGTGGCCAATGCCGATCCACCAAACGAAGTTGATGATGGCGAAGCCCCACGCCACCGGCTGCGTAATGGCCCAGATACCCACGCCTTGCAGGAACAGCCAAGTGACTGCAACCAGCAGAATCGTCGCGCCGCCGCCGCCGAGGCCAAACAGCGCCAGCCAGCCAAGCGGCGTGTGCGGCGTCAGCACGATGCGCGTGATCTTGTCGGTAACCGAGCGGAAGGTCTCAGCGGGACCAACAACGCGGTATTCGCCTGTCGCCGGATCGATGCCAGGATTGCCGGGTTTTACTTCTCTGGTCGCCATCGTCGCGTTAACCCTTCGCCGGCGCGTGTTCCACCGGCGCTTCTTCGAGTTCGGAGTTCACGTTCAGCACCTCGGCCAAGTACGTCGTGCGCGGGCGCGTATTCAGATCAGCCAGCACTTGGTAGTTGCGCTCATCGGCCTGCAGTTTAGCTACCTTGCTGGTCTTGTCGTTCAGGTTGCCGAAGGTGATGGCCGAGGCCGGGCACGCCTGCTGGCAGGCTGTCACAATCTCGCCATCGCGGATCGCGCGGTTCTCCTTGTCGGCCTCGATCTTCGCCGCGGAGATGCGCTGCACGCAGTAGCTGCACTTCTCCATTACGCCGCGCGAGCGGACCGACACATCCGGATTGCGCATCAGCTTCAGGCTCTCCGTCTCAAAGTCGGAGTAGAGCAGGAAGTTGAAGCGCCGCACCTTGTACGGACAGTTGTTCGAGCAGTAGCGGGTGCCCACGCAGCGGTTGTAGACCATCGTATTCAGGCCTTCCGGCGTGTGCACCGTTGCGCCCACCGGGCACACCTGTTCGCACGGCGCGTTCTCGCAGTGTTGGCAGGTCATGGGCTGGAAGTGCGCGCGCGGCGCGGCCAGATCGCCTTCAAAGTACGTGTCGATGCGCAGCCATTGCATGTTGCGGCCAATGCGCACCTGCTGCTTGCCGACCACGGGGATGTTGTTCTCGGCATAGCAACTCACGATGCAGGCGTTGCAGCCTACGCAGCTGTTCATGTCGATTGACATGCCCCACTTATTGTCGGGGTAGTTCCAGTTAGGAAAGAGCGTCGTGTCGCTGTCGGGCGTCTCACGCCCTTCGCCTTCGTGCGCAAAGTGCGGGTTCGCCTTGAACTCCTCGAGCGTTGCGGCGCGGACGATGCCGCGCGGCCCCAGCGCTTCATTCGCTTCCAGCGAACGATTCTCGCCGTCTCCGTGCTCAGCGAAAGTCTTCGAACGGTGATCCTGATAATGGCTCTTGGTGATGGCCGTACCCCACTTGCCATCGACCTTCTTGATTGCACCTGTCGCGTAGAACGGCGCCCACGTGGGACGAATCAGATACGCGTTGAAGCCCGCAGCCGAGCCCACGCGGCCCGCAGCCTGGCGTCCATAGCCGAGATACACGGTGACTGAATCGTCCGGATGGCCCGGTGCGACGATGACCGGCGCGAGCACCTTGCCCGAGCCCACAGTCAGCTCGACGATGTCGTCTTCCTCAAGCCCCAGCTTCGTCAGCGTCGCACCAGAGACGATCGCAGCGTTATCCCAGCTCAGATTCG
>DATMUN010000238.1:0-2610 GCA_035563895.1 Occallatibacter sp.
GCTCACCGCCGCCCTCTCTGCCAAAACCCGCGCCGCCCGCACCAAGGCCGCTCCCGCAAAGAAGGCCGCTGCAAAGAAGCCCGCGAAGAAGGCGCCGACAAAGTCCACCGCCAAAGCCCCGGCAAAGAAAGCGGCAAAATCCGCCCCTGCCAAAAAGGCCGCCGCGAAGAAACCCGCAAAGAAAGCGCCGGCAAAGAAATCTCCAGCAAAGAAGACCGCTGCAAAATCCACGAAGAAGCGTTAGGGAACCGCCGAACCAGGCTGCAAGATCAGCAGGCTCGGCCCCTGAGGGACGTACTCCCTCATCGCGTTGCTGTGTATGTAACAGCCTTCGGTGACACCGCTCCCGGAATGCCCTGCACTTACTGGTTCTAAGTGCAGGGCATTATTAATTTATTCAAGTTACTCCAGCCGCCTATCTACCCCAACACCACTTACCCCATCGCCCTGTATTCTCTCGACGCAGAAGTTGTTGGTTTCTTTACCGGTTTGGTCGAGCTCGCTTTCGTCTCTACCACTTTGGGAGTTCTCAGTATTAAAGTGTTGTATCCCCAATTCGTAATCTCCCGCTGTATTTACTAAGAGTGGTATGCTACTTTTGTTTTCTTTTAGATAAACAGGTGCGCCTCTTTTGGGTAGCCCGGTAGTTCTGTTTTGCTGAACCGATATGTGCCCACAAGCCAGAGGAGAGGGAGCATTCGTTCTCGCAGTGTGAGGCTCTATGGCTGGAAACAGGGTCGACGATGTACTTGGGCTCGGACGATCGACCGCCATTAAGGTTGTCCGCTTCTACGCTCTCCTGAGCGCTGGCTGGATCCTCGTCACAGACGGCATTGTTTTCCTCGTCGAAGGAGGAGAATCCCGTTCCACCGCCCTGCTCGGCATCGCCAAGGGCCTGGTCTACGTTCTGCTTACCAGCATCGCCCTCTATCTCTATATCTCCCGGCGCATCCTCAAGGGCAAAAAAGAGCAGGAGATCATCCGTCAGCGTTTTACTGAACTAAGTAAGTACGCCAACGACATCGTCATCCTCGCCGACAGCGACGGCAAAATCATCGAAGCCAACGACCGCGCCGTCGAAGCCTACGGTGTCCACCTCACCAATCTCCTCGGCAGACACGTACAATCCCTCCGCGCCCCCGGGCTCGACTGGCGCGAAGACTGGCACGAAATCGAGAAAGCTGGCTTCCTCCGCGCAGAGCGCTTCCACGTTCGCGCAGATGGCACGCAATTCCCCGTAGAAATCAGCTGGCGCCGCATCGAAAGCGAAGACGGCTGGCTCGTGCAATCCATCGTCCGCGACATCAGCGAGCGCCATCGCGCCGAGCAGCAGGTCATGCATCTCAAAGATGTCTACGCCGCACTCAGCCAGACCAACCAGTGCATCGTGCGCGTCTCTGACCGCAAAGAGCTCTTCAAGCGTGTCTGCGATATCGCCATCCGCTACGGACATTTCAGGCTTGCCTGGATCGGTCTCGTGGATGAGGACACCCGCGATCTGGCCGTCGTGGAGTCCGCCGGACCTGAAGTCTCTTATCTGCATGGAACTCTCGTCTCTGTCGACCCCGACTCCCCTTACAGCAGCGGCCCCAGCGGCCGCGCCGTGCTGACGAACTCCTCACAGATCGTCAACAATCTTTCTGCCACCATGAGCAACAGCCCGTGGCACGAGCGCTTTCAGGCGCACGATCTCAAGTCTGCAGCCGCGTTCCCGCTGCATTGTCAGGGCAAATGCATCGGCGCTCTCACGGTTTACTCAGATGAGCTCGAATACTTCTCGCAGGATCTGATCGACCTACTCGACGAGATGGCAGACGACATCTCCTTCGCCCTCAGCCGCATCGCTTCCGAGGAGGAAAAGCGTGCCCTCGCGCTAGAGGTCGCCACCTCCAGCGCACGCCTCAAAGGAATCATCGAGGGCTCGCAGAACGCCATCCTCTCCGTCGACCTCTCCATGTCCGTCACCCAGTGGAATCGCGAGCAGGCGCAGCTCATGCAGCATGCCTTCGGCATCTTCATGCAGTCCGGCATGGACCTCTCGAACTACCTCACTGACTCCACCCCTCAGGTCCGCATGATCGCGAACGCCTTGCAGTACGCCTCCGAGGGGCACGTCGTCGAAAAAGAGTGGCGCATCTTTGTCAAAGGCCAGGAGCTCTTCTTCGAATCCTATTTCGCGCCGCTGCTCGACGCCTCCGGCCATGCCATCGGCGCCTTTCACCTCGGCCGCGATGTCACCGAGCAGCGCCGCATGGCCGCCAATCTCCGCAAGCTGAACGTCGCCGTCGAGCAGAGTCCCGTCACCGTCGTCATCACCGATCTCAACGGCAACATCGAGTACGTCAATCCCGCCTTCACCGTCTCCTCCGGCTACACCGCCGAAGAGGTCCTCGGCAAGAATCCACGTCTTCTCAAGGGCGGAGAAACCACCCCCGACGAGTACCACGCGCTCTGGAACACCATCATCAGCGGCAATCCGTGGAATGGCATCTTCCACAACCGCCGCAAAGACGGCTCGCTCTACTGGGAAGAGGCCGTCATCGCGCCCATCCGCGACGCCGACGGCGTCATTCGCGAGTTCATCGCCATCAAGCACGACATCACTGCCCG
>DATMUN010000239.1:0-2785 GCA_035563895.1 Occallatibacter sp.
TCGGCCGTGCGCCGCACGGCCTCAACGACGGTAAAGGTTTTGTGTTCGTCTCGCACACCGGCGAAGTGTTTCCCAGTGGCTTCCTGCCCGTATCCGCCGGGAGCATTCGGCAGCAGTCGCTCGCAAACATCTATCGCGAGTCCCCACTATTCCGCGATCTTCGCGACGCAGCAAAGCTCGACGGCAAATGCGGTGCCTGCGAGTTCAAGCAAATCTGCGGCGGCTCACGCGCACGCGCCTACGCGCTCACAGGCAATCCGCACAGTGAAGAACCCTGCTGCGCTTACGTACCACGCAACTACGTTCCGCCGGTGCGCACAGTGAAATCCGCCACCACACTGCACGTTTTGCAGGGGGCGTGACGGGGAGGCAGTTTAACGCTGCCGCAAGAGGACCAGCAGGCTAGTCGACAGGGTCATGAGGGCGATCAAAGCACTTTACAGAGGTGTTCGCATGTGTCAATCTCATCCAACTTACTCAATTCGAGTGACACGTTGCGAGCCAATCGGTGAACAAGACCAATCCTAAAGTCGATGCTGTCCTGCGGCAGTCTAAGAAGTGGCTCAGCGAGTTTGAGGCATTACGGTCCATCGCCCTCAGCTTTCCTCTCACCGAAGAGCTGAAGTGGTATCAGGCCTGCTACACGCTCGACGGCAAGAACGTGGTCTTGATCCACGGATTCAAGGAGTACTGCGCTCTGTTATTTTTCAAAGGCGCTCTTTTGAAAGACCCAAAGCACCTCATGGCAGCCCCTGGTAATACACAGGCTGGCCGCCAGCTCCGCTTTAGCAGTGTCCAGGAGATTCATAAAGCAACCCCCACCATCAAGGCCTACATTCGCGAGGCTATCCAGGTAGAGAAAGCTGGCCTGAAAGTTCAGCTCAAGAAGACCGAAGACCTCAGTCTCCCAGAGGAACTCCGCGAGAAACTGGACACGTTGCCCGCTCTGAATACCGCTTTCCACGCACTCACGTCAGGAAGGCAGCGCGCCTATATCTATCACTTCTCCCAACCCAAGCTATCCAGCACGCGACAAGCGCGAGTCGACAAATGTATACAGCAAATACTTGATGGCAAAGGACTGAATGATTCGTGATGCCAACCACAAAAATAGACAGGCAATGATACGGAGCTTCAGCCTCTACATGAACGGCAGGCAACTGCAAGCAACTCTATATATCGATACACTCCACGTGCGGGTCATTTATTCTGTTGTTTACGCAATGACCACAGACGGAATTCCTACACTCTCATCTTTTAATGACGACGCGCTTGATAAGGCCTTCGCCGCGCTTGACGTGCAGGCTACCACTGCCGCCGCCGGGCTCAGCGGCTCCGACGCCGTCGAAGCCTTTCGTCTAGCCTGGCTCGGCCGCAAGCAAGGTCGTCTCAAAGCTGTCCAGGATCTCTGGCTCAAGGCCGCTCCTCCTGAGGCCAAAAAGTCCCTCGGCCAGAGGTTCAATGCTTTCAAGGCCCGCATCGAGTCTCTTCTCGACGCGGCTACCGGAGCAGGCCCCAGCGATGCCACCCTCGCTGCTGAGGCCATCGATATCACGCTCCCCGGTACCCGCCACCTCATTGGCGCAGAGCACCCTATCACCAAGACTCTCAACGAGATCGTCTCCGTCTTTACGGCTCTTGGGTATTCCGTCGGCGTCGGCCCCGAAGTCGAAACCGACTTCTACAACTTCGAGTCAATGAACTTCCCGCCGGGCCACCCCGCGCGCGACACTCAGGACACTCTCGTCATCGCCGCACAGGAGCGTCGTCCGCAGCGCGACCGTCTCCTTCTGCGCACCCATACCTCGCCTGTGCAGATGCGGACGATGGAGTTGCAACCACCACCCGTGCGCATCGTCATCCCCGGCAAAGTGCACCGCAACGATGCGCAGGACGCCACCCACTCGCCGATCTTCCATCAGGTCGAGGGCTTGTGTGTCGACTCCAACATCACCTTCTCTGATCTCAAGGGCACGCTCGACCACGCCATGAAGGCACTCTTCGGATCGAGCGTTAAGACGCGCTTCTTCCCATCGTTCTTTCCATTCACTGAGCCGAGCGCTGATGTTCAGATCAGCTGCATCTTCTGTGGAGGCAAGGGCTGCCGCAAGTGCAAGCAGTCCGGCTGGATTGAGCTACTCGGCTGCGGCATGGTCGACCCTGCGGTCTTCGCCTTTGCTGCAGAAAAGCAACCTGCTTACGACCCGAAGAAGATCTCCGGCTTTGCCTTCGGCATGGGTGTCGAACGCATAGCCATGATGAAGTACGGCATCAGCGAAATCGGCCAGTTCTACGCTGGTGATATGCGCTTCCTGGGGCAGTTCGCATGAAGATTTTGACCAAGTGGCTCCGCGCCTACCTTCCGCAACTCACCGTCGACGACCACAAGCTCGCCGAAGATCTAACTCTGCGCGGCATCGCTGTCGATGGCGTTTACGATCTCGGCCCCGGCAACGGCTCGCTGCTCGAGATGGACATCACCACCAACCGCGTCGATGCTATGAACCACTACGGCGTCGCTCGCGAAGCTGCCACTATTTACGGTCTGCCTCTCGCTGCGTTCGACTTCAGGCTGCCCACCGCCGAACCCACCGCAGCGCCTTATTCGGTGAAGATCGAAGCCGAGGACGCCTGCGGCCGTTTCACCGCCAGAGTCCTCCGCGGCATCAGCATCACCGATACACGCGACTGGTTCCCCGGCGCCGAAGTTGACTCTTACTTCCAACTCCTCGAGCAGAAGAAGATTTCCAACGCCGTCGATGCCACCAACTTCGCGTGGCTCGCC
>DATMUN010000240.1:0-10365 GCA_035563895.1 Occallatibacter sp.
CGCACCGCCGCATCCACCGTCGCCAGAAAGTCCCTCTGCCCCTCCGGCGTCTCCGCAAACTCCTTCTTCATCCCATCGCCGCTCGGCGTCCAGTTCGCCGCCGTCTCCACCACCACAATCGGCCGCCGATACTTCAGCGCCAGATCACGCAGCGTCCCTCGCAGATGCACCGTGTCCCCATGCCAGAACGGGTAATACGACAGCCCCATCACATCGAACGGCACATGCCGCTCAATCAGGTTGTCGAAGAACCACACCGCCTCGTCGTAGTTCCCCGAGCGTTCAATGTGGATCATGATCTTCGGCTTCGCGCCCGTCGCTCCCGCACGCACGCCAGCAACCCCCGCCTTCAGCAGGTCCGCCAGGTTGTCCCAGTTATCCGGCAGCTTTCCATCCGGCCACAACATCCCATGCGTAATCTCGTTGCCTACCTGCACCATCTCCGGCTGCACACCCGCCTGCGCAAATGCCGCCACCGTCTCCCGCGTGTACGTGAACACCCGCTCCACCAGCTGCTTGTGCTTCAACGCGCTCCACGCCGCCGGCGTAAACTGCTTCCCCGGGTCCGCCCACGTGTCGGAGTAGTGCAGATCCAGCAGAAACCGAAATCCCAACCGCTTCGCCCGCTGCGCCAGCGTAATCGTGTAAGGCAGATCATTCGGCAGCTTGTCCTCACTCGCCGCCGGATTCACAAACAGACGCAGCCGCACCCAGTTGTAGTGGTGTACCCGCAGCATCTCCAGCACGTCCTCAGCCTTGCCCGCGTCCGTAAAGACAACCCCCTGCCTCTCCGCATCCGCCAGGAACGACACATCCGCACCCACCGCATACTGCCCACGCGCCGCCGCCGCGCCCAGCACCGCACCAGCAGCCAACGCGCAGATTGCTGCCAGCCTCACCACTCCCTGTACGTTCATTACGGCTCCCCAAAGAAAGCAGGCAACGGGAAGCCCTGCCTCCCGTTGCCCCTATATTCGCACCTTCAGATCAGCTTCCAACTGGCTACTGCCCTCTGACAACTGACAACTGACAACTAGAAGTAAAACTTCGCTGCCAGCGAGATCTCCCTGTGCCCCGTCTTGTTATCGATCGTGCCCGCGGAAGTCGAACTCGTCGCGCCGCCCGCCTCGCTGAAGCCCATGTACATGTTCGGATCGTACGCAATGAACTCGTTCCACGCATGGTTGAACAGGTTGAACGCCTCGCCGCGCACTTCCAGCTTCCGGCTCTCGCCCATCTCGAACGTCTTGAACAGTCCAATCGAGTCGTTGATGTACGCCGGCCCGTGAATGTAAGGCAGCCGGTAGGTTCCGTTCTGCAGGTAGCTCGGCGCCACAAAGCACGCCGGATTGAAGTACTGGTTCTTCGCCAGTCCCTTGCGCGGATCGCAGATCATCTTCGCCACCGCCGTTTCGTTCGGAGTGCCCGTTGCGAACGCTCCGTTCGAGATCGAGACGCCCGTGTTCGTCTGCCCGCCCACCGTATTCGACACCGTGCCCCAGATGCCGATCGTGTTCTGGTTCACCGCGTACTCTGAACCAAAGTTGTTGCTGATCGGCCCGCCCGTCATCGCCTGGAAGATGCCCGAGAACTGCCAGCCATCCGCCACCTGCTTCGCCAGCGTTCCGCCGCCCAGGTACTTCGAGCCCATCGCCGGCATCTTCAGATAGTAGGAGAAGCTCACAATCTGCGACCGGTCAAACGGCGCCGGTCCATACCACCGCTTCATGTCGAATGCGTCTTCCGCGTTGTAGGCCAGCGTCTTGCCGAAGGTGTAGCTCGCCCAGTAGTTCAGCCAGCCCTTCTGCCGCGTCACCGTCGCCTGCAGCGCGTTGTAGTTCGAGTTCAGATTGTGGAAGTGCGTCGAAATATCGCCGTAGAGCGAATACGGCCGGTAGAGCTGGTCATAGTACGTGCCATACCACGGGCCCGTCTCGCTGCCTTCCGGCACCGCATTGCGCACGCCGTAGCCCACCAGGTTGTGGCTCGAGTTGCCCACGTAGTTCGCTTCCACCTTGTTCGCGCCCCACACCATCTGCGACACCGCGGCATTCCACGAGTACGTCACCGGAGCCAGGTGGTCCGAAGGATTCGCCGTGCCCCACACCGTCGGCACGGTCGACGAAATATCGAGCGACGACACGCCGTTCAGCGTGTACGGCGTCGAGCTGGCCCACAGGCTGACCACCTTGAAGTTCGGCGGCGCCATGATCGCCGAGAAAGCGTTGATGCCCGGGTCGTTGTAGTAGTTCGTGCCGAAGCCGCCGCGCACCACCGTCTTGCCCGTGCCTGCCACGTCATACGCAAAGCCCACAGAAGGCGCCAGTTGGAAGTCCAGCGGCTTTGAGCCCGACACCGGCACCGCCGAAGTTGTCGCGTGCGACTGCATCCCCGAGTACGTCGTATACGTCGAGCTCGCGTCGTACGCCGCCGGGTTGAAGATCGCGATCCGGCCGCCGCGGTCGTACCACCAGCCAATGTGGTCCACGCGCAGCCCGTAGTTCAGCGTCAGCCGCGACGTCGCCTTCCACGCATCCTGCAGGTAGAAGTCGAACCGCTTCGTCGCCATGTCCCCGTTGATGTTTCCGCTCGACTGGCTGAAGTTCGCCGTCAGGCCTAGCAGCAGGTCCGCCCAGTCGTTGCCCGTCACCGACACATAGTTCTGCGTGTCCACCGAGCCGTTGTCTGTGCCCGTCGTGCGGATGTTGTACCGCGCATACTGAGCATAGAAGCCCGCGCGCAGCAGGTGCTTGCCCAGCAGCTTCGTCACGCCGTCGCTGAACACGTAGTTGTTCTGCGCGCCCAGGTACGGCGGAGCCTCGCCGCCCGCAATATACAGCCCGCCCACGCTCTTCTCAAACGAAACGTTCGGCAGCAGGTCCGACGACGAACTGAACAGGTTCGCATACGGATATGCCGTCGCCGTCCGCGACACAGCGTCCAGATTGCTCAGCGCCGTCTTCAGCGTGAACCGCATGTAGCTCAACGAGGCCTCGTTGGTCAGCGTCGAGCTCCACGCATTCGTAAGCTTCGCATTCAGAGCGTCCGATGCGTTCTTCTGCGTCTGCCAGCCCGGATACGGCACCTGGTTCCACTGGTTCCACGGCCCATACGGAGAAGGCACGCTCTCGTTCTCGTGGTTGTAGCGCACCGAGGCATGCGTCGCGTCGCTGATCGCGTAGTCCAGCTTCAGCGTCTCCTGGTTGCGCGGGTTCGAGGTCGTATAGTCCGTAATCAGGTTGTAGCCGCCGTGCGTCGCCGGGTCCACGTTCGGCAGCGGAAACGCATTCAAAAGAATCTTGCCGCCCGGGTCGATCATCCCCGAGTTGATCTGTCCCCAACTGCCGCTCGCGTTGTTGCTGCAGTAGTTCCAGAACGCCTCGCCAAAGTATGTGTTGCTGCTCGAGCACGGATTGTTCGCCACCGGCCACATCAGCCAGTTGTTGCCCGAGTTTGAAAGCCCGCTCAGATACGTCGCATCGCCAAAGTCGCCCGTGCGCATTGCTGCCGTCGGCACGGCCGATTTCCTTGGCAGCAGGTCCACGTGCTGTTGCGCAATCTCCGTCGCCGCAAAGAAGAAAAGCTTGTCCTTCAGCGATCCCGTCCCCGGAATCTTTACCGGACCGCCCAACTGAAACGCCGGATAGAACAGCGAGGTCTGCGGCGCAGGCAATCCGTAGTACTTCTGTTGCCAGTCCGCCGCGTTCATCGCATGGTTGCGCACCGTCAACTGCCCCATGCCGTGGAACGTCCGTCCGCCCGACTTCGTCTCCGTCGACACCACCACCGGCCCGTTCGGCTCCGCCGCCGAGTACGCGGCCGACTCCACCTTCAGCTCCGAAATCATGTCCACGTTCGGCGTCACCGCCGCCGAGCCCGCCGTGTTCAGGTCAGACACCGACGCGCCGTCGCTCACCACCGCCACCTGGTCAAAGCGGTTGCCGTTCACCGTGAACGCGCTCGCGTTCTGCGTGAATCCCGCCGCCGCGCCGCTATACGTACCGTTGAAGTTGCCCGTGTTACCCGCGCCCGGAATCAGCCCCAGAAGCTCGATCGCGCTGCGACCTTCAATGTCCATGTTGTGCAGTTGCGAGTCGCTCAGCGTATAACTCACATCGCCCGAGGTTGTCGGCGTCATCTCATCCGCAGTCGCCGTCACCACCACCTCGGCGCTCGTCGCCGCCACTGCCAGCACAATTCCCTTCAATTCGACCTGGTCGTTGATGTGCAGCGCCACGCCCTTGCGCACCATGCTGTTGAATCCCGGCGCCAACACCTTCACGTCGTACACCGCCACCGGCACGCCCACCAGCGAGAAGAACCCCGCGCCGTCGCTCGTCGCCGTGCGCTGTACGCCTGACGCCTGATCCGTCAACAACACACTCGCGCCCGGAATCACCGCGCCCGTCTTGTCCGCCACCACGCCCGTCACCGTCGCGCTGTTGCTCTGCGCCCGCGCCAACCCACACACCACAGCCAGCAACATCATGAGCGCCATAACTGTCCCGCGCATCCGCTGTTTCATCTCGTTACCTCTCATCTGCCTCTCCAAATCCCTCTGCCGTATCACGCCTCCGCAGCTGCACAACCCAACGGCGCGACAATCCTTCACCATCGCCACGCATCCTAGTCCACTCGCACAACAACAAGAATCCGTCCAAAGTCGGGTTCTCCCAAAATTCCCTTATCCCACCCTGTCCCGCACCACGCCCGGCCGCTGCCATCCTGAGCGAAGTTGAGCGCGCAAGCGATCAACGCCGCCGAAGAACCCGCCGTTGCCTTTCACGCAGCGTCTACTCCAACCCCACCCGCACCTCATACTCCGGCACCAGCTTTACGCTATCCACCCGCGCCGCCTGCCCATTCGCATCAAATTCCACCGGCTGCGCCAGCTCGAAGTACACCGGTGCATCCCGCCGCAGCGGCAACACACTCAGCTCCAACGGCCCGGCAATCTTCTCGCCCAGCATCTGCTTCAGCCCCACACTCCACATCTTCCCGTCGAAGAAGTTGTCCTCCAGCAGCCGCCCGCCCGCACTCAGCCGCGCCACATCGCCCGCGTATCCAATCTCCAGATACACCTCATTCAATCCATCGCCCGCGCCAGCCGGAATCTCCACCGCCCAACGCCCCGCGCCCGCCAGCGGCCCCTCCGCCGGAGCCTGCGCCACCGGCCTATCGCGCCCATTCAGCGGACCAAGCTTCACCGGCGCAGCCTCGCCCGCAGCCGCCACCAGCTTCACGCTTGCTTTCAGCGCACGCTGCGGCGCCTCCGCCACAAACTCCGCGCCATCGCGCCGCAGCGCCACGCTCGCCTGCGGCGCATGCTCCACCGCCGGAACCAGCGCAAACCCAAACCGCGCCGCTCCACGCTGCCGCAGCCGCACCGGCCCGTCTAGATCAGGCGCCACGTCCGCCTTTGTAACCAGCAGCCGCTCCGCGCCGTCCGCATGCACGCGCCACGCGTTCTCGGCATCTTCCGCACTCAGCACCAGCAGCCGCGTCGCCGTGCCATCCTGCGCCGTCACGTCGATCCACGCGTCCACGCCCGGCTTCACCCCTTCAACAAACGTCACGCCACCAACCGTGCGCACCGCACCACTCAGCACTTTCACGCTCTTCACCGTCCGCGCTTCAAACGCGAACTCCGGCGCAATCCCACGCACCGCCGCAAACACCACCGTCTCGCGCGCTCCGGCAAGCCGCGTCATCATCTGCGCCGTCGCATAGCGCAGCTCCGCACCGCCCAGCCGCTGCCCAAACGGCCACACAAAGTACGCGTCCGCCGGAACCGCCACCGGCCGCTCCGGAATCCGCACCGTCCCGCCCGCCAGCTTCACCTCAAACTGCACCGCCTCGCGCCGCGGCATCGCATAGTTCCGCACATGGTTGTTGCAGAATACGAAGCCGCTGTTCCCACGCGCCCGCACTGAAGCCCGCACCGCGCTCAAATCCGCCGTACTCGCCGGCAGCGCCTCCGGCGCATACACCGCCATCGGCGCCAGCTCCTCCCCAAACGCATTCAGGAAGTACTGATACACCTTCATCTTTCTCAGTGACGTGCGCTCCTCGCCAAACTCCCCAATCGGCGCCTGAAAGTCATACGACTTGATCGGCACATCGTTCGGGTAGCCCGTCGCCTGCGACTCCTGCAGTGTCGTCAGCCGTCCCTCCGGGTTCCTTCCTCCGCGGAACATATATGTCCCATACAGATTCACGCCCGAGCCCAGCATCACCGGAAACATCGCGCCAATATCGTCCGCCGTAATTACCGGCCGCCGGTGATACGTGCCCTCATTGCCGCCGCCGATCTCCGCCGTCATGTACGGCGTCCCGTCGCTCTCCGCCGTGTGCGCCGCGCCCGTGCCATGCGCGCCCATCGCACCCATGTTCGCGGCCACCCTGCTCGCAAACCGGAACGCATACACCTCCGGCGGCGCCAGCTTCCCCGTCGACGCATCCCACGGCGCATCCGGATACCCGCCGCCATACACCGCCATCACATCCGGCGCAGGCAACACCGCGTTGTCCCATCCCGTCACCACGTAATACGGCACATCCAGGCCGCTCTTGCGCACCATCTGCTTCAGCGTGCGAATATGCTCCTCGCCCATCCCCGCCCCGCGCGCCGAGTACTCATTCTCCAGCTGCACCGCCACCACCGGCCCGCCGTCCTTCCACATCAGGCCCGTCAGCTGCTTCCCGATCGCGTCAAACCACCGCCCCGTCGCCGCCAGGTACTTCGCATCGTTCTGCCGCACCGGCCCCTGCTTCATCACCCAGTCCGGCAGCCCGCCGTAGCGCACCTCTCCATGTGCCCACGGCCCCACGCGCACCTCCAGCAGCAGCCCATGCTTCGCGCACAGCTCCGTAAACGCGCGCAGATCCTTCTGCCCCGTCCACTCGAACTCGCCCTCTATCTCCTCGTGATGAATCCAAATCACGTACGCAGCCACAATGTCCACGCCCGCGGCCTTCATCTTCGCCAGCTCACCATCCCAGTCCGCACGCGGCACGCGAGAGAAGTGCATCTCGCCCATCACCGGCAGCCACGGCTTCCCATCGCGCGTCAGGTAGCGGCTGTTTACGCCCACCGTGTGCCCATCCGGCCGCGCCGCATCCGTCAGCACATACCGCGCCGCTTCCGGCTCACCCACCGCCGCGCTCGCGTCAATCCGCACCACCGTCTGCGCACATGCCGCCGCACACACCACGCCGCCCAGCACCACTGCCGAGGCCCACGTCATCTTTGTTCCGGAAATATTCGAAGAGAAAGGCATAAACGATCCCACCGCATCCCAGGCCGCCTCACTCACGCAAAACCGGCCCGTTCCAGCGAAGGATCACTCTATAGAACCAACACAACAAGTGAATCCGCCCAAAGTCGGATCACCCCCGAAATTCCCTCTTCCCGCGGGTGCCCCATTCTTCGCGAAGCGAAGGGCGGGAAAGCAAACCCCTCCCACAGCCACGACAAAAGTCCACCGCCTGCAATGCCAGGAATTATGGTTGCCCCATGTCTCGCTTCTGAGACATGGGAAAGAGACCCCGCATCTCAGCCACGACACGCCTCACGCTAATCCACCACCGCCCCGCGAGTGCTCAGCGAGCAGTACGCTGCACGCAGTGCCTCACCGAACTACAACGACATGCAGAAACCGCGGCCCATGCACGCCCTTGATCCGCGTCATCTCAATATCCGCCGTAGCGCTCGGCCCCGAGAAATGCGTCGCCAGCACCGGCGCCGGCACACACCGCGCAAAATACTCCGGCAGCGTCTCCACCACTTGGTCCTCGCGCAGCACGCACAAGTGCCAGTCCGGCACCAGCGTCAACACCCGCCGCCCCTCCGTCCCCGAGTGGTGCAGTGCAATCGTCCCCGACTCCGCAACCGCACAGAACGCCGCCGTCACCACACCATCCGCTGTCTCAATCTCCTCATTCGTCAGCGAGTCGTCCACCAGCCATTCAACCCCATCCACCCGCCACGCCACCGGCAGCTCCGGCGGAGCCAGCAGCCGCGTCTTGTCCGCCGCCCGCAACACCTGCGTAATCGCCACCGGCAGCTCCGCCTCCGTCGTCCGCGTCACCTCCGCGTCATACTCGCGCAGCCGTTCTACCAGCAGCTCCACCACGTCCGCATGCGTCCGGCCTCCGCGCGTCACATACCGCGCCTCACCCACGCTCGGCGCATCGTCCACAGCCGCAACTCCAGCGCGAATCCGCGCCAGCACCCGCTCCCGTGTCCCGCTCATCGCGCCTCCTTCGTGTCCGTGCCGCGCCGCTCCCACCACTCGTGGAACGTCTCTTCCGGAAACCCGCGCAGATCGCGCGTCTGCGTCCACTTCCCGCCCACCGACGGCAGCTGATGAATCCATCCATCCTTCTTCGTAAACAGCCGGATCCCCAGCCGCCCCAGCCTCTGCGCGAGATGAAAGAACCCCGCCCGCGCAAACATCAGGCTAGCCGCGCGCAATCCCAGATACAGCGGATCGAAGACTCTCTTCTGTTCCCCGCGCTCCTGGTCCATCGCCTCCGCGCGCAGCTCCAGCAGCACCTCGGGAATATTGATCTTCACCGGGCACACCTCGTAGCACGCCCCGCACAGCGACGACGCAAACGGCAGCGTCTGCGCATGCTTCATCTCCATCAACTGCGGCGTCAGAATCGCTCCAATCGGCCCCGGATACACCGATCCATATGCATGCCCGCCCGTCTGCCTGTACACCGGACACGCATTCATACACGCCCCGCAGCGAATGCACTTCAGCGTCTGCCTGTGCCGTCGCCTCGCCAGAATGCGCGACCGCCCGTTGTCCAGCAGCACCACGTGGAACCGCTGCGGCCCGTCTCCCGGCGTCACGCCCGTCCACAGCGACGTGTACGGATTCATCCGCTCGCCCGTAGCCGACCGCGCCAGCACCTGCAGCATCACCTCGAGATCAGCAAACCGCGGCACCACCTTCTCGATGCCCACAATTGAGATCAGTGTCTTCGGCAGCGTCAGGCACATGCGCCCGTTGCCCTCCGACTCCACAATCGACACCGTGCCCGTCTCCGCCACCAGAAAATTCGCACCGCTGATCGCCGTCGGCACCGTCAGAAACTTCCGCCGCAGATACCGCCGCGCCGCATTCGTCAGCTCCCGTGGCTCGTCGCTCAACCCCGGCAGCCCCATCTTCCGCGCAAAAATCTCCCGCACCTGGCTGCGATTCACATGCAGCGCCGGAACCACGATGTGCGAAGGCTCCTCCTCGCCCAGTTGCAGAATCAGCTCCGCCAGGTCCGTCTCAATCGGCTCGATGCCCGCCTGCTTCAGCGCCGCATTCAGCTGAATCTCCGCCGAGGTCATCGTCTTGATCTTCACCACCTCGGTCGCCTGCTCTTCGCGCAGCAACCCCAGAATGATTCCCCGCGCCTCTTCCGCATCCGCAGCCCAGTGCACCGTGCCGCCCGCCGCCGTGCACCTCTGCTCGAACTGCTCGAGGTACACGTCCAGATGCGCCAGCGCCTCTTCTCTGATCCGCGAAGCCGCCGCGCGCAGCTCCTGCCAGTCGCTCTTTTCCTCCACCAGCCGCGCCCGTTTGATCTGGATCACGTCCACCGCATGCGCCACGTTCTTCCGCACCTGCGCATTGCGCAGCATCTCCCGCGCCGCTTCGGGAAACGGCGGTGCCAGCCGCGGGTCCAGAACCGGCCGTGTTTCTGTCGTGCTCATCGCGTCGCCTCCACCGGCGCACTCTCTGTCGCTGCCAGAATCTCCGCCATGTGAATCGTCTTCATCCCCGCATACATCCTGTGCAGCGCGCCGCCTATATGCATCAGGCAGCTGTTATCCAGCGCCGTGCAATACTCCGCCTTCGTCGCCAACACATCCTCAAGCTTCGTCGTCAGCATCGCCGACGACACCTCGCCATTCTTCACCGAGAACGTCCCGCCGAATCCGCAGCACCTGTCCATGTGCTCCAGCCGCACCATCTCCAGTCCCTTCACTTTCGCCAGAAGTTGGAAGGGCCTCTCGCCCAGCCCCAGCGCCCGCAGCCCATGACAGCTCGCGTGATACGTCACCCGATGCGGAAAGTACGCACCCACGTCTTCGACCTGCAGCTCGTCCACCAGAAACTCGCTCAGCTCATGCACCCGCGGCAACAGCGCTTCGAATTGCTCCGTCAGCCGCGTGTCCCCCAGCGCTTCAATCAGGTCCGGATACTGGTCGCGAATCATCGCCACGCACGACGACGACGGCACCACCACCCGCTCCGTCTCCGCATACGCGCGCACAAACCGGGCCGCTAGCTCCCGCGCCTCCGGCCTGAATCCCGTATTCGCATGCATCTGCCCGCAACAGGTCTGCCGCGGATCGAA
>DATMUN010000241.1:0-2739 GCA_035563895.1 Occallatibacter sp.
AGTTGGTCGAAGCGGTCAAGATGCGCTTGGCTTATCCAGTTCAGGTTGGGCTGAAAGTAGGGCCAGATCAGCATGAGCCGCAGATGGTCCGCACCCAGTGCCGCCACCGCGTCCAGATCGCGCCGGATTGGGTCGCCCTGCCAGTCGTTCCAGCAGAACCACCAGTTGCGCGACGGCGTGTAGTTCACGCCAAACCGGTGCCGCCCTACGTCGAGCGAGTGTACCGCCGTCCCCGCCTCGGCCAGTGCCCGCGCCACTCCACCGCCATTCGCCTCCAACGCCGCCGCACCTGCACCCGCCACAAACTCCCGCCGATTCATGTAGCCCCCATCCCCCAGAGCCAACTCGCTCCAAAGCAGCACTTTACACCCGAAATAGGGCGCTCTTGGCACACGAAATTGTGCTACGTGGCACAATTCGGCCCGCAGACAGAACAGCCCGGCTTGCGCCGGGCTGTTTGCTGATCGGTTGATTCGCTATTTCGCTGCCTTATGAATCGCCAGCAGCGTCTCCAGCAACGGATGCAGCAGCTTCAGGTCCAGCGCATTCGCTCCGTCGGACTTCGCATTCTTCGGGTCGTCGTGCACCTCGAGGAAGAGCCCATCCACACCCGCTGCCACCGCGGCTCGCGCCAGTAGCGGAATGAACTCCGGCTGCCCGCCGCTCACGCCATTGGCAGCCGAGGGCTGCTGCACGGAGTGGGTTCCGTCGAAGACCACCGGGGCCATGCGGCGCATCACGGGCAGAGAGCGGTAGTCGACTACCAGCGTGTTATAGCCGAAGCTCGCGCCGCGCTCCGTCAGGAAGACGCGCTCGTTGCCCGTGGAGCGGACCTTTTCGACCGGGTGTGTCATGTCCCACGGGGCAACGAACTGGCCCTTCTTGATGTTGACGGCACGGCCTGTTTTGCCCGCAGCCACCAGCAGGTCTGTCTGGCGGCAGAGGAAGGCCGGGACCTGCAGCACGTCCACGGCCTCAGCGGCCACCTCGCAGTGGCTGGGCTCATGCACGTCGGTCAGTACGGGCAGGCCGGTGTCCTTGGCGAGACGGCCGAGGATTTTGGTGCCCTCAACAAGACCCGGGCCGCGGAAGCTCTTCACGCTGGTGCGATTGGCTTTGTCGTAGCTGGCTTTGAAGATGTAAGGGATACCGAGGTCGCTGGTGATGCGCTGAATGGCCTCGGCCATGGTGCGCACGTGCGTCTCAGACTCGATGACGCAGGGGCCTGCGATGAGGAAAAGCTGCCCGGAACCGACATGCACCGGGCCGATCTCAAATGAAGTGCTCACGGCACGATTCTACCCTGTGGCAAGGCGGCGGCGAATCTTGGTCCGCCGCCGTCTCAGTGGCGATCTAGACGAGCTCGCGCTGCTCGGCGCGAACGCGGGACCACTCCCACAGCGCGCGCTCGAGGGCGTGTAATGGGGTCGCGCCGGGCAGGTCGGGCTGCGGTTTCACCAGGCCCCCTTCGGCCAGGCGGCGACAGAATTCCACGTACTCGGTGTAGAAGGCTACATCGTGACGGGCATGCCCCAAGGCTTCCAACGTCCTGAAATCAAGCACGTTGTAGCGCTCCGGCGCGATGCAGGTAAGGATCGCGGAAGCAATCGGCAGATCCACGCCACGCAGTTCCATCAGAGCCTCGACGGCGCGCCGCGTGGTGCACTCCGGATCGGCCGCAACGGCCAGAACCTGGCGAATTTTGGCCCCGCTGTTGGCGATCATGTAGTGGACGACACGCTCGGACTTCCAGCGGACGATGGCCTCGAGATTTGCCAACGTATGCTCCCCGTTGCAGATAGCGGCACCGGCCTCAAATGCGGCCTGTTCCAGTTCGTGTTCCCGTTCGCCGGCCTTCTGCCAGCACTGATCCGCCAAATGCTCGAGCTCCGATGCATCGGGTTGCAGATTGAATTGCGACATTGGTTGGGTCCTCCGGCCCGCTTGGAAAAAACTCCGTCACGATAGGCCCAGAAAAATTGGGTTGTCAATAGCCGAAGGTCACACATGTTTGGTCGGGGATTCCGGTGGTCACTGCGGACGGGAGAGCGAGGGATTTGCCGGGTGGCTCCGGGGGGAGGTAGCGCTTTGCGATAGACGGAATCTGCGGAAATGCACTGAATGCAGTGCATAGGCTGTGGAAATCCGGGGGGGGGTAGGGGGTACCCCGGGATGCGGACCGCGCGAATGTCTGGCCGACTAAACCGTAGGACTATTGTGCGCTGGTTGGGGGTAATTCACTGCAATGCGGGCAGTGGTCGGTGAACAGTTGGTCGTGGCGAGTTGGGTGCGTGCTCAAGCGCGGTCATCGTCGGGGTGCAGGGCTAAGCACTTTATACATAAATATGGTAATATGGAAGCATGCGAACGACGATCGACATTCCGGATGCTACCTACCGCGAGCTGAAGATCAGGGCTGCGCGTGAGGGGACGACGGTACGCCAGTTGGTGCTGTTGGGCGTGGAACGTGCGCTGTCGAAAGCCGCTGAGAAGCCGGACCGCAAGTTCGAGTTGCCGCTTATTCGCTCTTCGCAGCCTGGAACGCTGGACCTGACGAACGAACAGATCGATGACATCCTCTTTTCTTCCTGACATCAACGTTTGGATCGCGCTGCACTACGAGGGGCACCGGCACCACGCGGCGGCAGTGGAATGGTTCCGCTCAGTGAATGAGAGCGAGCCGCTGGTGTTCTGCCGGCATACGCAGATTGGGATGTTTCGGCTGCTGACGACCGATGC
>DATMUN010000242.1:0-3659 GCA_035563895.1 Occallatibacter sp.
GCTGCTGGGCGGGCAGACGGACTCGTGCCGGCTGTGCTTCAGCGAGGCAGATGAGCTGCCGGGGCTGGTGATCGACAAGTATGGGCCGCTGGCGGTTGTGCAGCGGCTGACGCGAGGGTTGGCGCGTCCGGCCATTGCTGAGGCGTGCGTGCGCGTGCTGCGCGATGATCTGGAGCTGGTCTCGATTCTGGAGCGGCCTGACCCGCGCATGCGTGAGTTGGAGGGGCTGGCTGCGCCGGATCTGGCTCCGCTGTGGGCGGCGAACAAGAAGACGCCGGTTACCGGCACGCAGTTCCATCTGGACGGGCTGGTGTTTCACTTCGACGCCAATGCCGGGCAAAAGACGGGCGCATTCCTTGACCAGCGGCTGAACTACGCGGCGGCGCGCGACTGGGCGAAAGAGCTGGGTACTACCGGTCGAGCGCTCGACGTGTGTACTTATCAGGGAGGCTTCGCGCTGCACCTGGCAGAGGTATGCGCGCAGGTGACTGGCATCGATGCTTCGCGGACGTCGCTGGAGGTGGCAGAGCGCAACCTTGAGGCCAACCGGACCAAGTTCAAGGCCGAGGTGGATTGGGTGGAGGCGGACGCTTTTGAGTTGCTGCGCGGATGGTCCGACGCGCGTGAGCAGTTTGAGACGATCGTGCTGGACCCACCGGCGTTTGCCAAGTCGAAGCGGGCTGTTGAGGGAGCGCTGCGTGGCTACAAGGAGCTGAACCTGCGCGCGCTGAAGATGCTCAAGCCGGGTGGGCTGCTGGTGACCTGTTCGTGCTCGCATCACGTGAGCCTGGCCGACCTGGAAGGCGTGGTGGCGGCTGCGGCGGCCGATGCACACCGGCGCGTGCGCCTGCGCGAGCGGCGCGGAGCTGCTCCCGATCATCCGGTGGTGCTGAACCTGCCCGAGACTGAATACCTGAAGTGCCTGGTGTTGGAAGTCGAGTAGACAGCCTAGCTAGCGGCGGAGACGGCCGAGCAGGCGCGCCATGAACGACGGACGACGCTCCTGTTCCGGTTCGGGCGCGGCTTGAGGCACGGGAGTCGCGGAAGCACGGAACTGCTCAAGCGCATCACGGACCTGCGCGCGCAGGTCTTCTGCTTCAACCAGGCAAGAGCGCAGATAGGCGGAGGCCGAGATGCCCGCGGCGGCAGCACGCTCGAGGAGCTGCGCATGCTCGACTGCGGTAAGCCCTACTGAAACTCTGGATGAGCGACGGTGCGGCGCGGGCGCTGGGGCGGGAGCATGAGCCGGTTGCGCAATCTGTATGGCGCCGCCGCGGATGGAGACGGGCTGTTTGCGCGTGGAGGCCGTTGTTCGTGCGTTGGGCCTGGGGGAGGGTGACTTGGCAGTAGAACGCTTGTGCGGCTTGCTGCGCAGGGCCTTCTCGTAGGTGATGGTGGCGATGTCGTCTTCGAGACCATCTCCCGGAAGGGTTGCGGCAGGACGCGAAGACGCCGTGAATCCCGCCAATGCGCTGGCAAAGCTTTCGTATTTCGCGACTGCGGCTGAACCTGACATGAAGGCAGCATAGTGCGAATGGCGACGGTGCATGAGGTGCGTTGCCGACTTATCTGCTGAGCTGCTCCCGAATCAGAACGCGAGTGGGCCTGACCCGAGTTGGGAAGGCGCTGTTCAGGCGGTGCGCAATACTGACAGGCTGGGCGGGCCTTCGCGATCGGGCAGGATACGGCCGGGCAACTGTAGCAGGCCGGTCATGGCTTCAGCGGTCATGGGCCGGGCGAAGAGGAAGCCCTGGCCGTGACGGCAGCCCATCTGGCGCAGCAGGCGGTACTGGTCGTTGGTCTCGATGCCCTCGGCGACGACGCTCATGTTGAGTACGCGGGCCAGCTCGATGATGGTGCGCACGATCTGGAGCGGCTGCTCGCCCTCGGTCATGCGGCCCACGAAGGAGCGGTCGATCTTGAGCACGTCGAAGGGGAACGAGTGCAGATAGCTGAGCGAGCTGTAGCCGGTGCCGAAATCATCCATGAGAAGCGAGACGCCGAGCGAGCGCAGATCGCCGAGGACATCGAGCGCGGTGCTCATGTTGGTCATCAGCGCAGATTCGGTGAGTTCAAGCCCGAGCTGGTGAGAGGGCGTGCCGGATTGCATGAGAAGCGACTCGACGTGGTCTGCCAGGCCGGTGCGCGAGAACTGCAGCGCCGACAGGTTGACGAAGACGCGCAGCGAGCCGTTGCGCGGGTCGAGCTGGTTCCACTCCTGGATCTGGCGGCAGGCTTCGGCCATGCCCCAGTCGCCGATGGGCAGGATAATGCCGCTTTCTTCGGCCTGGGGGATGAAGTCCATGGGGGGGATGAGGCCGCGTGTGGGATGGATCCAGCGGATCAGAGCCTCAGCGCCGACGATGCGCCGTGTAACGAGGTCGACCTCGGGCTGGTAGTAGAGCTGGAACTCGTGGCGGTCGACGGCGCGGAGCAGGTCATCGCTGGTTGGCCACTCCTCGTTGAGGGAGGAGCCGAAGGTGGAGGGGGTCGTGATCCACGGGCCACAGCGGCGAATCTTCTGTAGTTCCATGTGGGTGGAGATCATGCCCGCCATGCTGACGAGGCGCTCCACCTGATGCTCGGTAAAGGCGGCCTCAGCGTTCTGATGGAAGACGGCCAGCATGCCCAAGATGCGGCCTTCCGCGGAGAAGACGGGCGCAGCGGCCAATGAGACGAAGTGAAGCTGGCGCAGGTGCAGGTGATTGCGCTGAAAGTCAGGATGGCAGTGCAGATCGCAGATCACGACGGGGCTGCCGGTGGCGATCACCATTGCAAAGATGGAGTTCTCGCGGGGCAGCTCACGCACGCAAGGGCCGAAGTGCGACTTGGTCCAGACGCGGGTCTTGTCGGCGAAGCTGAGCGTACAGGCGGCGGCGTCGCAGTACTCGGCGGCCAGCTGCGTGATGGCGTCGTAACAGGCTTCGGGCGGTGTATCGAGAATCGAGTAGGAGTCGAGGTCGAGCCGGCGCGCGGTTTCTCCGGCGCTGTCTGCCGGCCAGCCTGCAAACTGGGTATGTTGTAGTACTGCTCTGTTCACCGTACGGCGTCCCCCGGGCAATAGATGCGGCGGTTGAGCCGGAGCGCGGCAACGGTCCTGAAGGGAACCGGGGCCGCGGCTGGTATCACACGGCGATGGGGAGTATCGCCATGTGCCGGACAACACCGCACTTTTACCATCGGTCGATTGCCCGGCGAACATGAGCGGTTTTGAGGACAAATTCCGAGCTGTTACAAAGATGGTGCAGGTGTCACTTTTCGGCGCTGGAATGTCCCGATTCGGTCCAAAGAAAGCTGAGCTGGTCGGCGTCGTCCTGAATCTGCTGATCGACGCTGACGCCGGCGGAGTGACCGCCTTTGAGACTGTAGTGCAGCAGGACGGGACGTGCGCCGCTGTTGGCCGCCTGCATGAGCGCGGTCATCTTGCGCGCGTGCAGCGGGTCAACGCGGGTGTCGCTGTCGCCGGTGAAGAACAGGATCGCTGGATAGGCGGCGCCCTTCTTCACGTTCTGGTAAGGCGAGTACTTGAGCAGGTAAGGGAATTGGTCGAGGTCGTCGGTGGAGCCGTACTCCGTGGTCCAGTGTGCGCCCTGCTCGAACTTCTGGTAGCGCAGCATATCGAGCAGCGGGTAGCCGCAGACGATGGCGGAGAAGAGGTC
>DATMUN010000243.1:0-2456 GCA_035563895.1 Occallatibacter sp.
CCGCCGCAAACAGCGAGTTGACGTCCTCCGTACTACCGCCATCCTCAGCCACAGGAGCTTCGTGTTTCACCTTCTGCACTGGCTTCACGTCGATATCGTGCGGCACGCCCAAATACTCCAGCACCTGCTGCGCCACATCCGCAAACACCGGCGCAGACACCGCCGTGCCGTAGTACGACCCGTTCTTCGGATTGTCCATTACCACAGCCACAGCAATCACCGGACTATTCACCGGCGCAATCCCCGCGAACGACGCAATGTGCATCGTCTTCGAATACTTGTGCGTGGCAGGGTCAATCTTCTGCGCTGTGCCTGTCTTGCCGCCCGATGAGTAGCCATTCAACTGCGCTGGCTTGCCCGTGCCATACAGCACCACGCCTTCCATCATCTTGCGCATCTCCGCCGCGGCCATCTCTGAGATCACGCGATGCGCGCCCGCCGGCAGCGGATTCGGCAGCTCCTCTCCCAAATGCAGCGGCATAGCCTTCATCGGCGTCGCTCCCTGCGCGCCACTCGTCATCAGCACGCGCGGCGGAAGATACGTGCCGCCATTCGCGATCGTCGACACCATCGACACCAGTTGCAGCGGCGTCACGCCCACTTCCTGCCCCATCGCCACTGATCCAATCGAAGACGGATTCCACTTCTGCACAGGCCGCAACAGTCCGCGTGTCTCTCCTGGCAGTTCCATACCAGTTCGCTGACCGAATCCAAAATCGCGAACATATTTGTAGAACCGATCCTGTCCCACCTTCAGCGCCATCTTGATCGCGCCCACGTCGCTCGACACCTCGAGTGCCTCGTGCACCGGAATTACGCCGTAATGCTCGCCCTGGTTGTCATGGATCACGCGCCCTGCAATCGTGATGGATCCGCCCTGGCAATCCACCATGTCATCCGGCTTGGCCACATTCGTGTCCATCGCTGCCGCATACGCAATCAGCTTGAACACCGACCCCGGCTCATAGACATCGCTGATCGCATGGTTCTTCAAGAGCTTCGAAGTCGTGTGCCTGAAGTCGTTCGGGTTAAATGTCGGCCGAATCGCCAACGCCAGAATCTGTCCCGTGTGCACGTCCTGCACCACGATCGTTCCGTCGTCCGCGTTCGTCTTCGCCATCGCATGGTCCAGCGCGTTTTCGGCCATGTATTGCACGTTTTGGTCGATCGTCAGCTCAAGATTCTCACCCGGCTCCGGCTCCTGCGCCACCGAGCCCAGCACGCGCCGCCGCGCATCCATTGCCGTAAACACCTTGCCCGGCTCACCGTGCAGGCGCTCGTCAAACTTCTGCTCCAGGCCGCCAAGCCCGTTGTCGTCCAGGCCCACATAGCCCAGCACCTGCGCGGCAATCTGCGCATTCGGGTAGAACCGCTGAAATTCCTTCTGGAAGTAGACGCCCTTCTTCAGGTTCAGCTTGTGCACCGCCACCGACACCTCAGGCCGCACGCGCCGCGCTACCCACGCAAACCCACGGCCGTTGTTCAGCCGGTCTTCAATCGCCTGCTCGGTCGTAAAGTTATCCGCCGGATCTGTGTGCACAAGCGCTGCCAGTTGCTTCGCCATCGCAGCCTTGTCCTTGTCGTCAATCTCCATCGGCACGGCGTAGATCGAGTCCACCTGCACCGTCATTGCCAGTTCGCGCATGTTGCGGTCATAGAGAACGCCGCGCCGCGGAGCCACCTCAAACGTGCGCTGCTGCTGCTTCTGTGCGCGCTCCACGTAGTCCGAGTGCCGCACCACCTGCAGCCAGAAAAGTCGTCCTCCAATCGCCAGCGCCCACAAGGCAAAAAACAAACACACCGCCCAGAAGCGCGCCTGCTTCATTGAAGCGGCGCGCGGGGCGGTGTTGCGGGTTCTGGTGGAGCGGAGGGCTGGCTGCATTGTGGGGAGAGCTCGCCCTCTAGTTTAGTGGTTTGGGGGAGGAGGCGGTGTCATCTGCGCCAGCACCGGCGCACTAGGATCTGCGTGCACCTCACCGTGCACAATCTGCCCCGGTTCCGGTGCCGTAAGTCCATACTGCTGGGCCAGCGTATCGATGCGCGCCGGTTGCGAAAGCTCGGCCTCGGAAAGCCGAAGCTGCCGATTCTCTTCGCGAAGCTGATCCAGTTGCTGCTTCTCCTGCTCCACGCGATACGAGCCCTCAATCGCGCTGAAGTGCTGCAAACCGTACACCATCGCCAGTGAGAACAACACGGCCACCGCGGCAGAGAACATCCGCATCTGGCGCACCCGCACGGGGTCCGGTGCCTTCACCAGTCGCGAGTTGTCAATGTGGCGGGCAAACATCACCTCAGGCGTGCGCACACCGCGGCGCCGCAGCGGCTGCTGCGCCAGCAGCGCTGCATTTCGCTCAGTCGCGCGTGCCTGCCGGCCCATCATCACACCGGCCTGCGGATAAGTTGTCGTCGTTGCCGCCATGCCCGTTCTCCTCGCCTGCCCTGATCCCTAGTTCCTG
>DATMUN010000244.1:0-3824 GCA_035563895.1 Occallatibacter sp.
ATTCGCGACACGTATGGCCACCTGTATGAGGCGTTTGTAGGCGGTGGCTACCTGCGCTTCAAGCCCGGTCCGGACCTGCAGAAGGTGACGATGTACTCGTGGGACGTGGCGCTGACGCGCTACTACAACGAGCGCCTGGGCGTGACAGCGGACGCACGCGGCTACTATGGAACGCCCTTCGTTGGTCTGAACGATTTTTCGATCACGCGGCCGGCGATCAGCACCTACGGCTTTCTGGCTGGACCAACCTATCGGCTCGTAGCGCGGCCCAAGTACTCGGTCTCTGCGCGCGGGCTGGGTGGCGTAGCACTGGGCAACTTCTCCGGTGACACGAACGGGATTACGCCGACGACTCTCGGGTTGTATGCGGATTCGACGACCTATGCGGTGAGCGGCGGTGTGGTGGGTGAGGCCAATGTGACGCCGAACCTTTCGCTGCGGCTGTCTGGCGATTACTACGGAACCGGGTTTGGATCGCAGATGCAGAACAGTGTCGGATTCACGTACGGATTCGTGTACCGGTTCGGAAAGCAGTAAAACAGGCGTCAGGGAACAGGGATCAGAAGAACGGCTGGCCAAGGGTTGATGCTCTTGGCCAGTCGTTTTGTTTTAGTGCTTCTACTGAAGGATGGGAATGCCGGCGATGCGTTGTTGCCACTCGGCTGGGCCGGTCTGGTGGACGCTGGTGCCCTTGGAGTCGACGGCAACGGTGACGGGCATGTCTTTTACGTCGAACTCGTAGATCGCTTCCATGCCGAGGTCTTCAAACGCGAGCAGGCGTGAGCCGTGGATAGCTTTGGCGACGAGGTAGGCTGCTCCGCCGACGGCCATGAGGTAGACAGCGCCGAACTCCTTGATGGCGTCGATGGCTGCGGGGCCGCGCTCGGCCTTGCCGACCATGCCGAGCAGGCCGGTGGCGGCGAGCAGCTGGCGGGTGAACTTGTCCATGCGCGTAGCAGTGGTGGGGCCAGCCGGGCCGACGACTTCGTCGCGGACGGGGTCGACTGGGCCGACGTAGTAAATGAAGCGGTTCCGGAAGTCGACGGGCAACTGCTCACCGCGGTTGAGCATGTCGGTCAGGCGCTTGTGGGCTGCATCGCGGCCGGTGAGCAGCTTGCCGGAGAGCAACAGCACCTCGCCGGGCTTCCACGTGGCGGCTTCTTCGCGGGTGGTGGTATCGAGATTCACGCGGCGCGCGCCGCTAACGTCGTAGGTGAGCTTGGGCCAGTCTTCGAGATTCGGCGGATCGAGGTAGACGGGGCCGGAGCCGTCGAGCACGACATGCGCGTGGCGCGTCGCGGCGCAGTTGGGGATCATTGCGACGGGCAGGTTGGCGGCGTGGCTGGGCGTGTCGAGCACCTTCACGTCAAGCACGGTGGTGAGGCCGCCGAGACCCTGTGCGCCGATGCCGAGGCGGTTGACTTTGTCGTAGAGCTCGACGCGCAGCTTTTCGGCCGTGGTTTGCGGGCCGCGCGCGATGAGGTCCTGGATATCGATGGGGTCCATGAGGGACTGCTTGGCGAGGAGCATGGCCTTCTCTGCCGTGCCGCCGATGCCGATGCCGAGCATGCCGGGCGGGCACCAGCCAGCGCCCATGGTGGGCACGGTCTTGAGAACCCACTCGACGATTGAGTCAGAGGGGTTGAGCATGACGAACTTCGATTTGGCCTCGGAGCCGCCGCCTTTGGCTGCGACGGTGATCTCGCAGGTGTTGCCCAGGACGAGTTCGACTTCGACGACGGCTGGCGTGTTGTCGCGGGTATTCTTGCGAGTGCCGGCGGGGTCGGCCAGGACTGAAGCGCGAAGGGTGTTGTCCGGATCGAGATACGCGCGGCGTACGCCTTCGTCGGACATCTGCTGCAGGTCAAGCGTGGGAGCGCCACCTTCCGGGCCGGAGAAGCGCACGTCCATGCCGAGGCGGACGAAGACATTGACGATGCCGGTGTCCTGACAGATGGGGCGATGGCCTTCGGCGCACATGCGGCTGTTGATGAGGATCTGCGCCATGGCGTCGCGCGCGGCGGGGGACTGCTCGCGCTCATAGGCGCGGGCCAGGGACGTAATGTAGTCGACCGGATGGTAGTAGCTGATGTATTGCAGCGCGCCGGCGACGGAGGCGATGAAGTCGTCCTGGCGAATGATGGTGGTCATGGGAAGAACTCCTCGAAATCCGAACGCTATTAGCGTAACGGATTTGAGGGAGTGCTGGCAGGAGCGGATTGATCGTGTCGTAGAGCGTTTCGAAGCCATGATCGGCATTTTCTGAGCCGCCATGGCTTCGCTGTAGAGGTGTGATTCATCAGCTCTTGCGGTACTGCTCGTTGGTGACGTGTTCGAGCCATTCGACGGAGGTGCCGTTGAGGCGCTCCTGGATGGCGATGTGGGTCATGGCGGTTGCCGGGCTGGCGCCGTGCCAGTGCTTCTCGCCCGGTGCGAACCAGATGACGTCGCCGGGGCGGATTTCTTCGACGGGGCCGCCCTCGCGCTGCGCCCAGCCCAGGCCTGCGGTCACGATCAGCGTCTGGCCGAGTGGGTGCATGTGCCATGCGGTGCGCGCGCCGGGCTCGAAGGTGACGGCGGCGCCGGAGACGCGTGCTGGTTCGGGCGTCTGCATCAGGGGATCGATGCGGACGGTGCCGGTGAACCATGCGGCGGGACCGGGCGTGGGAAGCTGTGTACCGACTCTGTGAATTTCCATGCGAGACCTCCAACGCAAGGGATTGTCTCATTCGAGCGCGGTGGAACGGCAACGATCCGTGCTGTGCCGCGGCAGCTCATGCGCTGGCGGTGACTGCGGCTGGCTGTTGTTTGCGAGCCTGGAAGGCGATGAGTACGCCTGAGCAGAGGATAAGCGCGCCGCCGAGGACAACGGTCAGGCTGGGCCGGTCGTGCCAGATGAGCCAGGAGACTAAGGTGCCGGTGATGAGCTGAGTGTAGTGGTAAGGCGCCACGTTGCCAGCTGAGGTGTGCTTGACGGCGATGTAGAAGCAGAGGGTTCCGCAGGCGCAGAAGATGCCCATGGTGACGACGACGGCGGTGAGCGAGGGCGTGAGCGGCTGCGCGTGAACTCCGCAGAGGGCGAGACCGGCGATGGTGGTGACGACGCCGGAGAAGAAGGCGAGGCTCTCTGGCGGCTCAGTGCGCGTGAGCACGCGCGACCAGACCATGTTGACCGAGAAGCAGGCGACGCAGACCATGCATGCGGCCACGCCGATGAAGTCGACTTGCTGGTGGCCGCTCCACGGTGCGACGGCCACGACCACGCCGGCGAAGCCGACGAAGAGAGCCGCGGCTTTGCTGGGGCTGACGTGCTCGCGAAGGAAGATGCGCGAGAGAACGGCGATGGTGAGCGGCGAGAGGAAGACGAGGATGTAGAACATGGTCAGCGAGAGGTGACGCAGGGCGATGACTACGCAGACGTTGTTGGCCATGTCGAGCAGGGAGCGCAGCACCTGGCGCGGCAGTGAGTGCGGGCGCAGACTGCGGAGGTCGCGGCGCAGAGCGGCCTGCACGGCGAGCGTGAGCGCCATGAAGAAGCCCATGAAGGCCACGACTTCGTAAGGCGGAAAGCCATACTGGCCGATCCACTTGACGCAGGTGTCGCCGAGGACCCAACAGGTGAAGCCTACGACGGCAAAGAGGATTGCGGTGAGGTCGGAGTAGCGCGGTTTCATTGCGCGATGCGGCGGCGCGCGGAGCGGAGTGAGGATGCGATGGGGAAAAACATTCTGGTTCTAGGTTAGCGGAGAGTGCCGCTGTTTTCGCGATGCGGTATGAATCGGCTGTTTTTGCACCGGCGGTGGGGCATGTCCTGTGGAAAAGCC
>DATMUN010000245.1:0-3339 GCA_035563895.1 Occallatibacter sp.
GTGGAGCCCGGCTATGACGGGCTGCGGACGGCGTTCGCGGGGTAAAGGCGACGCGCAAAAATAAGCGAATCGAGTTGCGCGTGAAGGGTGCGTCGAATTGACTCGGGTGGATTCCCGGGGCTGCGGGCGTTCGCTAACCGCGTTGCATGATCGACACGCGGGCGATTCGCATGCGGTGGGAGGCGGACGGCTCGAAGCGGGACGAGCGTGGGCAGCGCCTGTTCGCGGCGAGCGAGGCGCGGGCCGCGGGTTGGGGAGGCGTCGCGGCGGTGGCAAAGATCACCGGAGTCTCGCGCAAACGCATTATCGCCGGCCTGAAGGACCTCGCCGCACCGCCGCTCGATCCCGGTCGCGTTCGTCGCAAGGGAGGCGGTCGCCGTCCGATCACCGAGACCGACGGCACGATCGTCGAGCACCTCAAACACCTTGTCGAGCCAGTGACGATGGGCGATCCGATGCGTCCACTGATGTGGGTCTCCAAGAGCCAGGAGAAGCTTGCAGACGAACTCGTGGCGCTAGGCCACGGCGTGAGCCCGAACACGGTCGGCAGGCTGCTCGTCGACGAGCTTGCGTACTCACGCCAGGTCAATCGCAAGACGCACGAGGGATCGAGCCATCCCGATCGAAACGCGCAATTCGAGCACATCAACGCCCAGGTGAAGGCGGCGCAGGCGGCCGGCCAACCGGTGATCTCCGTCGACACGAAGAAGAAGGAGCTGATCGGCAACTTCAGGAACAGCGGCTCGGACTATCGGCCCAAGGGCTGCCCGATCGACGTCAACATGCACGACTTCAAGGACAAGGAGAAAGGCAAGATCGTTCCACATGGCATCTACGATCCCACCGCCAATGCCGGCTGGGTCAGCATCGGCATCACCCACGACACCGCCGAGTTCGCGGTCACTTCGATCCGCACCTGGATCGCGCGGATCGGACGCCAACGCTATCCCGATATGCGTGAGCTGACGATCACGGCGGACTGCGGCGGCTCCAACAATGTGCGCGCTCGCTTGTGGAAGATCGAGCTGCAGAAGCTCGCCGACGAGCTGCAAATGCCGATCAAGGTCTGCCACTATCCTCCAGGCACGTCCAGGAGAGTAGGCCGAAGGAATTGCACCTGCGGCCTCTCGCAGAACGGTGCGTGAGCCTCTCAACTCACACCGCTCCCATCAGGCAAACGCGCCGACAGTACTTTGATGCCAGTGTACGAACAGTTTGCGCCGCTTGTTGGCAATGGACCCAATCATTTGGCCAGCCTGTATTTTCCGCCCATTATAGCGCTTATACTTCCGCATTGCCCACGCTATCAGCGTAGCGTTGACATACTTCCACACCGCATGCATCGCGGATGGCGAATAGCGCCCATAGTAATTCAACCAACCTTGTAGGATTGGATTGATCTCTCGGGCTATATCCGCCAGCCGTATATGAGTGCGTCGGCGTATGCGAAGCTCCCTGATTTTCTGCCGCATGGCTTTGAGAGATGACGCGCTGACCTGTGGACCAAATCCCGTAAACATTTTGTGCTTCCGGTTCATTGCACCCCTTGGCCTGAAGCAGTATCCGAGGAATTCAAATTGTGTGCTCGGATATGAGCCTCTGCGTCTTCCGTCCTTGCAGTAGACGATCTTGGTCTTGTCCGGATGCATCTCCAGATGGCATTCCGCCAAACGTGCCGCAAGCGCCACTTTTAGGGCGACGGCTTCCGCCTCCGTTCGACAGTGCACCAGCCCATCATCTGCATACCGGCACCATGGGAGGTCTGGGTGCTCTCGTGTCATCCACGCATCGAATGCATAGTGTAGGAACAGGTTAGCCAAGACGGGACTGACCACACCTCCTTGCGGAGTTCCGCGAGTTCTTCCGACCCGTGTTCCATCCTCAAGTTCCATCGGTGCCGTCAGCCATCTTTCGATATACAGCAAAGCCCATTCACACTTCACATGTTTGCGGACAGCACGCAGCAACAGTGTGTGGTCGATGTTGTCGAACAGGCCTCGGATATCAAACTCCAGCACCCAGTCGTACTTCCAGCACCGCTCGCGCGTCACCCCGATGGCATCCAGCGCCGACTTGTTGGGCCGGTAGCCATATGAGTCTGGCATGAAGACTGGTTCCACAGTTCTTTCCACGACTTGCTTGACGACCATCTGCGCCACACGATCGGCCACTGTGGGCACCCCCAAAATGCGTTGTCCGCCACTCTTTTTGGGAATAGGAACAGCGCGAACCGGTGGCGGAAAGTAGCTACCTGAACTCATCCGATTCCAGATCTTGTAGAGGTTCCTCCCAAGATCTTGGGCGAACTGCTCAAGTGACTGCCCATCCACTCCGGCCGCACCCGCATTGACTTTGACCGCTTTGTAGGCGTCGTACACTAACTTCTTGTCAATGTTAAACGGCTTCGTCTTCGTTGCATCCATCGCTTCATCCTGTTTCCAGTTGCACGCTGATGCAACCACCTGACTCGATCCCTTTGCTCCAGTCCCATTACAGAACCTTCATCGCTCGTACGGATCGATCCGCCCCAGTGCTCCACATCGGTACTCTCGCCTCGTGGCTTCAACCACTTGTGCTTCTCCCTTTGCATTGAAGCGACTGGTTCCTGCAGTTCCGATTGAAAGCCTGTGTCAGCTTCACGCCCCCTTTACGCCGGTCGCCGCCTACCCAGTACTCAGGTCTCCGGCAGGCTTTTCCCAGAGGTTCCACTCACCTTTGGTTTTGACGACACCTGATCCTAACGGCGCGTCATCGGAAGGTTTGCTTTCGCTCGTCTCTCTGACACGTACCCGCGCAAGTATTCCCTGCACTTTTCCCCCAATGCTCACTACCATGGCTCTTAACCACAGCCGCTTGAGGTGGTTTGACACCCACTCCTGAAAGTCGGTGCCGATGGGCCTACCATCATCTTTCAGTCAGCTACCATGTGATTCTAGGTCATCACTCCTTTCCTCTCATGTTTCTGCAGCACACAGTGGAACAAGATCGAGCACCGTCTATTCTGTCACATCACGCAAAACTGGCGCGGCAGGCCACTGGAGAGCCGCACCGCCGTCGTCGAACTGATTGCGGCAACCACGACCAAGACAGGACTGAAGGTCGAATGCGTTCTCGACGAGCGCACCTACGAGAAGGGCATCAAGGTCAGCGATGCCGAGATGGATGCCCTCGATATCCGCGGCGACACGTTCCATCCCGAATGGAACTATTCGGTGCACCCACGGCCGGCAAAGTAGTAACAGTTATTTTTACTTGTCTCCTTAGCCTATTCCCGGTTTCCAGAACTTCGAAAGCGAGCCAGACATGGGTTCGGCACCGCATAGGCAGGGTAAGGTTCGA
>DATMUN010000246.1:0-2060 GCA_035563895.1 Occallatibacter sp.
CGCACACCGCACCTCGACCCGCTGGTGCGCGCGGCCTTCACCAACATCGGGCCGACCCACGGCGCAGGGCACTTCATCCGTGCGGTGCTGGAGGGCGTGGCTTACTCGCTGCAGGATACGTTCACGCTGTTTGCAGAACTCGGCATTCCCGTGAACGGAGTGCGGCTGGGCGGCGGCGGGGCCAAAGGGCCGCTGTGGCGGAAGATCCAGGCTGGCGTTTACGGCCATGCTGTGGAAGTGCTGACGGCCGAGGAGGGCGGAGCGTTCGGTTGCGCACTGATGGCGGGCGTGGGCACCGGGCACTGGGCGAATCTCGACGCGGCTTGCGGGCAGGCGATCGAGGTGGCGCAGCGCATTGAGCCGGATGCGGCTGACCGCAAGGCTTATGCGGCGGGATACGCGGCGTGGCGGAAGGTCTACCCGGCGATCAAGACGCTGGAATAGCAGCAGATCGAGTGCGGAAGCAGGAAAGAGGCGGTCTTCGGACCGCCTCTTTTGTCGTGGGCAGAAGGTCACGAAGGAGGCCGCGCGAGCGTTTTTACGATGAATGGCGATAAATTGTGATCATTTTGCATTGAAATGACGATCCCACTCTGTACTTCCCGGGCGGCGATGCTTTAGGCTTGCAGGCAAATTCCATTGCGGGAGAGTGGTGAATGCGTCTCCGTCTTTTTGTGTCTTCCTTGGTTTTTGCGTGCGTGGCCGGCTCGGTGCCGGCTGGGTTGTGGGCTCAGTCTTCTGGCGAGCCGGGGTGTGCGGACCTGCACCTGGTGCCCGCTCCGCGCGAATGTACTTCGGTTGCGACTGCAAAGCTGGGAGCAGCCGGCATCGCCGTTGTTGCGGAGAAGAACACGGATGATGCGTTCACAGCGAAGGATCTGGAAGAGTCGGTGAAGGCGTCGGGTGTGGCTGTGAGCGCACTGGGGACACCGGTGCGGTTGCTGCACGCGAGTACCGTCGCAGGTAAGGATCTGCTGGCTCATCACGGGGTGAAGCTTGAAGCTGCACAGCACGACGAAGGCTATGTACTGGTGCCGGATGGCAAGGGGCTTGCAGTAATTGCCGACACGCCAACGGGTCTCTTCTACGGCGCGCAGACGGTGAAGCAGCTGGTGCGTGGTTCGGGCAAGGACGCTGTGCTGCTGGTGCCGACGGTGCGCGATTGGCCGGCGCTGCCGCATCGCGGGCTGAGCGACGACTGGTCGCGCGGACCGCTGCCGCACATGGAGTTTTTGAAGCGCGAGATTCGCACGCTGGCCGCGTACAAATACAACATCTTCTCGCCGTACTTCGAGCACACGTTTGCGTATGCGTCCACGCCCGCAGCGGCGTTCCCGGGTGGAGCCATGACGCCGGACGAGGCGAAGGAGCTGGTGGCCTACGCTGCGCAGTACCACATCACTATCATTCCCGAGCAGGAGGCCTTCGGGCATCTGCACCATGTGCTGAAGTTTGAAACCTACTCGCACCTGGGCGAGACGCCGCACGGAGCTGTGCTGGCGCCGGGCGATGCGGGCACGCTGCCGCAGATCGGCGAATGGTTTGCAGAACTGGCGAAGGTGTTTCCTGGGCCTTATGCGCACATCGGTGCGGACGAGACGTTTGAGCTGGGGCTGGGACGGACGCGGGCCGATGTGCAGCAGCAGGGATTGGGCAAGGTGTACCTGGACTTCCTCGGCAAGATTCACGACCAGCTGAAGCCGACCGGCAAACAGCTCCTGTTCTGGGGCGATGTCGCCGAGAACTCGCCGGAGCTGGTGGGCACGCTGCCGAAGGACATGATCGCCGTCTCATGGCACTACGATGCGGCGTCGAGCTTCGAGAAGAATCTCGAACCGTTCCTGAAGTCAGGTCTCGAAACGTGGGTGGCGCCGGGCGTGAACAACTGGAATCGCGTGTATCCGAACAACAACGAGGCGCTCGGCAATATTCGCGCGTTTGTGCGCGACGGGCAGAAGATGGGCGCCAAGGGCATGCTGAACACGGTGTGGAACGACGATGGCGACGCCATCTTTGACGAGAACTGGTTTGGCGTTGTGTTTGGCGGCGCGGCGGCATGG
>DATMUN010000247.1:0-4186 GCA_035563895.1 Occallatibacter sp.
GATCAACTCCGGCGGCAGTTCAAAATCGAAGTCACGGACCAGCAACTCGCTCATGCCTCGGCCTTCCCCAGGTGGGCCAATGCGCGATGCCGCGCGCGCTCAAGCGCGTCATTCAACTGCTGCCGCTTAGGTTCAAAATCCTCAGTGGTCGCCTCATGCTCCACATGCGTCCACTGTGCCCAACTCACGCAGATGCGCGTGAACGGCTTGGGCACCAGAAAGCGGTCCCAGGACTTCATTACCCAGGCATGCTCCGGCTCCAGATGGAAGGCTCCAATCGGCGCGCCGGTCAGCTGCGCCAGCTTGATCGGCCCCATCTTCGTTTGGTAGATCGGCCCGCGCGGCCCGTCCGCCGTAAAGATCGCCGTCTGCCCCGTCTCGATCACGTGCTTCAGCCCCAGCAGCCCCTCGCGGCCGCTGCGCGAGCTCGAGCCCCGCACCGCGTCGTAGCCAAACATCCTCAGCGTGCGCGTGATCAGCTCGCCGTCAAAGCTGCGGCTGATCAAAATCACCGCCTTCGAGCACCGGAAGTAGACCGTGCAGGGCAGCACGCACTGGTGCCAAAAGCAATAGATCTCCGGCCCGGGCTTCTGCCCGAAGAGCACCGGCGTCACGCCATCTTCGGCGATGATCTCAAACCGCCATGTGCGGCCAATAATGGAAAACAGCGCCCACACCAGGCGCGGAACTACGGCCAGCACCAGTCGCTGGCCAAAGGAAAAGCGCGGATTGTCGTCGCGAGCCACTCCTTCGATTCTAACGGGAATGGCGCAGCGGGAAGTCCACCTCGAAGCCCACCTGCCCGCCCACCCTCGGGCTGGCAATGTGGCTTCCGCCCAGCAGCGCAAAAGTCACCGCGACGCGCTCGTTCAGCTGATACCAGCCTCCGGCCAGCCCCTGCAGCTGGTCCTTGCCCAGGCCGCTGTTGTCGGCCACAGCGCCATAGGCCTCCAGTCCCAGCGAAAGTCGCTGCGTGAAATCGTGCACCAGCGAGAGCCCGCCCGTGAAGACATGCCCACGCGTCGTCTGCACGCCCAGCACACCCGTGCTGGTGTTGCCCGCAAACAGAAAGCCGAAGTTTGCATTCACCCGCGTCTTATCGCTGAAGGGCTCCTGCGCAATCAGGTTCAGCCAGTAGTCCGTCAGCCCAGACCCCAACTCCTGACTCGCATCGCCGGTCGGAAGTTCGAAGTACATGCTCGCCGAAAGCGCCGGCACGTTCCACGGTTTCGCCGACTTGTGAAAGTTCCACTTCACGCCCAGCTCTGTATCGCCCGGCCCCTGCGAGCTCGGCGAATTCGCTGTGCGATGGATGGTCAGATACGGCGAGTCGATGTCCATCTCCAGCCCGTATGGCAGCCCGTAGTTCAGCTTGTAGTTCAGCGTGTTCTGCCGCAGGTCTGGATACTGCGCCGATTGCAGTGCGTCCAGTTCGTTGAAGATCTCAAAGTGCAGCGTGCCCGCATCGGTCACATCGGCGTTGTCCGTGTAGAACGGCATCTGCGCACGCGCCGTCGCGCACGCCAGCGCGCACACAAGCAGCACCACCACTCGGCTCCACACTCTCATCGGCAGGTTCTCTCACTCTATCCCGAGGAATCGCCTACACACGATCAATGCACCTTGAATTTGCGACGAAAGCCAGGTCAGCTGTACTTCAGCCAGCGCAGCAGCTCCGGCAGCGTAGCGCGCTTGCCATACATCAAAATGCCCACGCGATAGAGCCGCGTTGAGATCCATAGCACGCCCCAGATGCTCGCCATCAGCAGTCCGATCGACGCGGCGAACTGCCACACCGGCGGCATCTCGGCAGCCATGCGCAGAAACATCACAATCGGTGCCGTCGGCGGAAACAGCGACGCCGCCACCGACCAGAACGAGTTCGAATCGTTCAGAATCAGCGCGATCAGCGCAAAGCTCAGCCACACCGGCACAGCCGCCAGCGGCGTGTACATCTGCAGCTCCTGCTCCGTCTCGCACGTCGCCGCAAGGCCCGCGAACAGCGCACTGTAAAGCAGATAGCCCAGCACAAAATAGACCGGGAACAGCACCGTCTCCGTCCACGAAACCTGGATCGTGAAGTCGCCGGTCATCATCGCGGCAGCCAGCGGCGAAGCCACCAGCACCGCGGCCGCCACCAGCCAGATCGCAATCTGCGTCAGCCCCACAGCGCCCACGCCGATCAGCTTTCCAGCCAGCAGGTCGCCTGGCCGCGCAATCGCCAGCATCACCTCGAAGATGCGCGAAGTCTTCTCCTGGATGATCGACCGCGCCACGTTCAAGCCGTAGACCATGGTGGTCATCGACAGCAGCATGGCCATCACATAGCCCTTCCAGAGCGAGGCCTCGGCGCTGCTCTTCACCTCGCGCCCGTCCTCCTTCACCTGGAAGGTCTTCATCGTCACGCCATCCACCAGCGCATCGGCATCCTTCTGCGTCATACCGCCGGTCACGAGGTGCAGATCGATCGTCGCATGCGTCAACGCCGAACGAATTCGGGCCGACGTAATGAAGTCACCCGCAGAAGGCGATGAGTAGGTCGCAGTCGGCATCTTGCCCGGCCCGCTCTCCACCCACAGAAAGCCGTCGAGCTCGCCCGCCGCAACCCTGTGCGCCAGCGCCGCGCGATCCGCCGCCTGTGCAGGTGCAATCACGTCCACGCGCGCCTTGGCATCCTTGTCGCCCACCAGGCTCGCCCGAATCTGCGTCGCCAGCGCAGGGTCCGCCGCAGCCACGGCAAGGTGCCGATGCTTGCCAAGCCCGAGACTCGACAGATAGCCAACGCCGAGCAGCCCCGCAAACAGCAGCGGCACGCCAATCGTCGTCAGGCGGAAGGCACGCCCGCGCACTTGCTCAAGATATTCGCGCTTTGCAACCAGCAGCATGTTACGCATCGACCGTGCCTCCCACCGTGCGAATGAAGATCTCTTCGAGCGACGGCTCCATCAACTCGAAGCGGTAGATCGTCGCGTAGTTTGCGGCTTCAGCCAGCAGCTTCTGCGCGTTGCCATGCGGCTTCAGCTTGATCTCTGCATGTCCTGAGAAGTTGCGGGCCTCCTCGATCTCCGGGCTCTTCAAAAACTCCGCGCTGCCCTCAAACTCCACCTGGATATGGTTGCGCTCGTAGCGCGACTTGATCTCGCGCACGCGCCCCGAGAGCACCGCTTCGCCCTGGTTGATCAGGCAGATCGAGTCGCAGAGCTTCTCCACCTGGTCCATGCGGTGCGTTGAGAAGACAATTGCGCGGCCCTCGTCCTTTAGCTCCAGAAGAGTCTTTTCCAGCAGCTGCGCATTCACCGGGTCGAGCCCGCTGAAGGGCTCGTCCATCACAATCAGGCCCGGCTCGTGTAACAGCGATCCAATGAACTGGATCTTCTGCTGCATACCCTTCGAGAGCTCCTCCGTCTTCTTCTCGAGCACGTCGTCAATCGCCAGCCGCTTGGTCCAGTCCGCTGCGCGCTTGCGTGCGTCGTGAGCGCTTAGCCCGTGCAACTCTCCGAAGAAAACAAGCTGCTCGCCGACCTTCATCTTCTTGTAAAGGCCGCGCTCCTCGGGCAGATAGCCAACGCGCTCCAGGCTTTTGCGCTCAAAGGGCCGGTCAAACAGCTTCACCGTGCCCGCATCGGGCAACGTAATGCCCATCATCATGCGGATCGAGCTGGTCTTCCCGGCGCCGTTCGGTCCCAGCAGGCCAAACATCTGTCCAGCTTCAATGGTGAGCGACAGGTCGCGCACCGCAACTTTGCTCTCGTAGGCTTTGGTTACTCCTGCGAGTTCGACAACCGGCATGAATGCTCCTCAGGTGAGTTCACGGAGTGGCTGTTTGCAGGTACGTGCGGTTAGCTATGGCGGTTATACGCCGGCGGTCCGGCCATCACCAGGGCCGAGGTCTTTTCACCGTGAATATAGCGGCAGCACCACGATGTCTCCCGCGTCTCAGCGCCCTCGGTGGCACTCAGGTCCATATAGGTGATGCGGCCGTAAAGAAACAGCGTCTCCTGCCAGTGCTCCACCTTGCGCAGCGCCTCAGACGACTTGCAGATCACAGGCAGCTCCTCGCGGTTGAAGGCCCAGATGCCGGTGGCCTCGCCGGGCAGCAGCACGATCGGCTCCGTGGGTTCGCCGCTCGCCGCATCGAATGCAGGGTCCTTCGGCAGGTCCTTCTCGTCGCGCGCCACAAACACCT
>DATMUN010000248.1:0-3050 GCA_035563895.1 Occallatibacter sp.
GATGCGGTACGAGAGCGACCCCAGCAGCTTGTCGCCGATGTAGACCGGGCTGCCGCTCATGCCCGCAACCACGCCCGTGTACTCGGGCTTCGCGCCGTGGAGCTGCGCCAGGATCATGTCGTGACCGGGTCCGCGTGCTCCGCGCAGCACACCTAGAATCTCCACCTGCATCGGCTCAGGCTGCGTGCCGGTAAACACCGTCCAGGCTGTTGCCATCTGCCCCCGATGCACGTCTTTTAACGGGAAGAACCCTCCAGTCGATGCCGGAGGGTGAGTTGGCTGGGGTTGCTGGGTGGCAACTGGCAGGGCCGCCAGCGCGAACGCCAGAGTGACGGCAAGGTTCAACGTTGCTTTTGAGCGCGATTCCACGTCTATAAGAGTACAACCGGTGCAGGTTTTCGCTCTCCCGCGCCGCCCGCACTCTTGGACGAACTTGAGTCCGTTAGGTTGGTCCAGGCTGCCAGCTCCTGCCCGGCTCCCGTATGCTGGTTGCAGCACAGAGGTCCCCATGACTAAGTCGCGTGTTTTCCCCTCCTTCGCAACGTCATGCGCCGCAGTTCTGCTCCTCGGCCTGTGCGGCATTTTGTCAGCCGCCGCGCAACAGACGCAGCAGCCGGCCCAGCAGCAGGATCAGACCGCGCCTGCGGCAGGTGGTCCCGGCGCTGATACCGGCGTTATCGCCGTGCCCAAGAAGAAAGAGAAGGAAGACGCCCCGCCCCCGGCTCCAGCCACGCCGAAGGTGACCAACCCCGAGGGGCTCAGCAACTACTCGCTCCGCGTCGAAGTTCCCGAAGTCACGGTAGACGTAGGCGTGTTGCTGGAGAAGACCGGCCAGTTCGTCCCTGGCCTCAAGCCGACCAACTTCCGCGTCTATGAGAACGGCGTGGAGCAGAAGGTCATCGGCTTCAAGCGCGTCGAGGCGCCTATCACAGCCTTGTTGCTTTGTGAGTTCGCCTCCACCAACTACAACTTCGTCTATGACATGCGCAACGCCGCCTGGGCTTTCGCACAGCAGCTTCGTCCGCAGGACTACGTGGCCATGATGACCTTCGACCTGCGCACGCAGATCGTCACCGACTTCACGCAGGACAAACGTCAGCTCTACAACGCCATCAACTCCATGATCATCCCCGGATTCAGCGAGCGGAACCTGTTCGACGCGCTCTACGAGGCCGAGGACCGGCTCAGCCGCATCGAGGGCCGCAAGTACATCATCCTGATTGCTTCAGGCCGCGACACCTTCTCCAAGATCACCCTCGATAAGATTATGCAGAAAGTGAAGAACACGCCGGACGTAAGCATCTATGCCGTCTCCACCGGCGGAGCCATTCGTGCTATCACCGAGGGCGGTCCCGGCTGGAATCAGCAGCTGCGCGATCTGGACTATCTCCAGGCCGACAACCAGATGAAGACCTTTGCCAAAATGACCGGCGGAATGTGGTTTTCCCCTCGGTTCGTAGGCGAAATGCCTGATATCTTCGGCGATATCAATAACGCCATCCGCTCAAAGTACGAGCTTGTCTACCACCCAAGCGACGCCAAGCAGGACGGCACATATCGCAAGCTGCGCGTAGAGCTGGTGGATGACGAGGGGCAGCCACTGCGCATGCAGGATGAGAAGCACAAGCCGCTCAAGTACGACATCATCGCGCGCGACGGCTATAAAGCCAGGCAGGAAGTGGAGTAAGCGCGGTCAGCTTTCAGAGCGCAACCAAGAGCGCCGGCGGCAGTGCGGTGACTGCCGCCGGGCATGAGCCAGCTCAGCGGACTACTTGAACTGGTTAATAATGTCCATGATGTAGTAGCCAATCACGAACAGTGTGGCCAGACCAACCAGCCAGATCGAAAGCCGCAGTATCGGCTGTACCTTGTTTACCTTCGCAACAATCGCTGCCTGTGCGGCCTGTTCATGCTGGAACGAGTCATCCAGAAAGATCTGATCCTCTTCATCCTTGGTCAGACTCGAGCGATAGATGAAAAGCCCAGCAGTAACCAGCGCCAGAGCAACCCAGACGCCCCACATCACGATCACCATCGACATTCTCCACCTCCGACTTTCTTAGGGTCCCAGTTCCGGGCAGGCCGTCGACGAGATACCAGCTGCGGTCGCTCGGGCAGAAGCTTTATACGGCTGATCATAGTAGCCCCGTTTGGTATCTCTTGTGGTGACAAAAATCACAGACGTCTCAGTAGTTGAACGGTCAAATGGGCAATTGCTCTTGGCGGAAATCGAACTGACAACAGCCCCTATTTCAACGTTTTTTCTGCAACTTATGCCGCACTTGTTTATCCAATGAAATATCCGTCCGATTCGCTTGCTTGAATCCCGACGGCGTCGGCAGTACAGTACGATTAAGCACGTATTTCAGCGAACGGGAGAAACTATGTCCACAACGACGGTCGCACCGCAGGAAACAGTCAAGCAGGCGCCTTTGTCCCTGACCCCTCAGGCAATCGCCAAGGTGCGCGAAATCATGGCCACGCAGGACCCGCTTCCGGCTGGGCTGCGCATCGGCGTGGTCGGCGGGGGCTGCTCCGGCTTTCAGTACTCCATGGCCTTTGAGAATCAGAGCGGAATGATGGACAAGGTCTTCAGCTTCGACGACCTGAAGGTCTTCGTCGACGCCACCTCGCTGATGTACCTGAATGGCTGCATCGTCGACTACGTCGAAACCCTTGAAGCAGCAGGCTTTAAATTCGACAACCCCCAGGTCAAGTCCACCTGCGGCTGCGGCTCCTCGTTCAGCGTGTAACAAAACTTCGCGCCATCAGCAGAAAGCCCGTCCGACGCGGACGGGCTTTCTATATTTTGTGCTGCGGATGAACTAGGGCGTAGATGAACTGCTGCCGGTGCTGGTAGTGCCGCTTGTAGTCGAACTGCCAGTGCTCGTGCCAGTCGTCGTGCTGCTCGTACTGCTTGAAGAAGAGCTCGTCGCGGCCCCGCTTCCGAATGTCATGATCTTGTCCGCCGCCGGGCTGTAGAGAAACTCCCACTCGTTAAAGTGGTCCTTCTTCTTGTAGAGCAGAATGGACTGCGCCTGCTTCCCCGG
>DATMUN010000249.1:0-8063 GCA_035563895.1 Occallatibacter sp.
CCAGAAGGACTGGCTTGGACTGCGCGGCCGTGAAGGAGACGAGCGATGAAGCTGGCTGCGGGGTTGCTGCTGATGCTGATTGCCGCTCCGGTGGCGGAGGTGCGCTATCTGCGTTACGAGCGGCCGCTGCAGACGGAGGGCGCGGCGGGGCAGGCGTGCGCTGTGGTGGATGCGACGATGTATGCGCATGCCGCGATGGGGTTGGGTGATGTGCGGCTCTACAACGGTGCGGACGAAACGCCATACGTGATTCGCGATGCTGCGCCGGTGAGCGAACCGCAGACGCCGATTGCGCTGCTGAATGTGGGGCGGCGTGGTGGACACACGGTGTTTGACGCGGTGATGCCGGATGGCACCTATGGCGATCTCGAACTGGCGGTGACGGGCAAGGATTTTCTGGCGATGGTGACAGTGCTGGGCGGTGCGAGCGCGTCGGATGCGAAGGCGCGCATTGGTGAGTACACCGTCTTCGACTTTGCGGGCCAGCGGCTGGGACGCAGCACGGTGCTGCATCTGCCTGCATCAAACTTTCGGTATCTGCACTTTGAAGTAACGGGCGAGCTGTTGCCCGGACAGTTCATGCAGCTGACGGCAAATCGTGCAGGGATTCGTGAGCCGCAGTTTGTGCCGGTGGCAGCGGACGTGACGTGGCACGCGAAGGGTAGAGACACGGTTGCAGAGTTCACCGTGCCGGAGCATGTGCCGGTGGCGCGGCTGCTGTTTGCGGCTCCGGCGGAGCCGAGGAACTTCAGCCGCGATGTGACGGTGGAGGTGGCTGAGGACGCGGCGAAGATGGCGCAGCAGGCTGCCATGCCGGAGGTGGCTTCAGGGAATCTGCTGCGGCTGCACAGCGAACGCGGAGAGACGCGCATCGACGAGGAGCGCGTGTTTGTGGATGCGCCGCGGATGACGTTTGGGCGAGCGACGCACTGGACGGTGACCGTGCACAACGGCGATGACGCTGCGGTGCGCTTCACGGGGCTGCGCGTGCTGATGCCGGAGCAGAAGCTGTGCTTTGAGGCGGCTGCGGGTGCGAGTTACATGCTGCGCTATGGCGATGCGGCGCTCAATGCTCCGAGCTACGACTATGCGCGGTGGTTTGCGCCACGCGCCGATGCTGCGGTGGCGGCGCTGGGGCCGGAGCAGGCGAATGCGATCTGGGAGCCGCGGCCGGATCAGCGCGCCTACACGGAGAGGCATCCGGTGCTGCTGTGGGCGGCGCTGGTGGCGATGGTGGCGCTGCTGGGCGCGGTGGCGGTGCGCACGGCGCGGCAGTTGAAGACGGGGGAGTGAGGCGAGCGCGAATCTGCGCAAATCATCCCTCGGGGCTAAAGCCCCTTTTGGATTTGTGCGGCTTATGGCGCGGCTGAAGCCGTACCCTTTCAAAACTGGGGGTTAGTCGAAGACGACGGTCTTGTTGCCGTAGCAGAGGATGCGGCGGTCGAGGTGCCAGCGGACGGCGCGCGAGAGTACGAGGCGCTCGAGGTCACGACCGCGGGCGACAAGGTCTTCCACCTGATCGCGATGGGAGATGCGGGCTACGTCCTGCTCGATGATGGGGCCGTCGTCGAGGACCTCGGTGACGTAGTGGCTGGTGGCGCCGATGAGTTTGACACCACGCGCGTGGGCGGCGTGGTAGGGGCGCGCGCCGGTGAAGGCGGGCAGGAACGAGTGGTGCACGTTGATGATGCGGGCCGGATACTGCGCCACGAAATCGGACGAGAGAATCTGCATGTAGCGCGCGAGGACGACCAGGTCGATATTGAGCGAGGCGAGCAGAGCAAGCTGCTCCTCTTCAACATGCGGGCGCGTGACGGCGGTAACAGGCGTGTGCTTGAACGGGATACCGTAGAAGGCGGCGAGGTTGGCGACGTCGGTGTGGTTGGAGACGATGACGGCGATCTCGCAGGGCAGCTCGCCGGTGCGCCAGCGGTGAAGCAGGTCGGCCATGCAGTGCAGATATTGCGAGCAGAAGAGCGCGACGCGCGGTTTGGCCGCTGAGGAGGAGAGCTGCCAGCGCATGTTGAGGCTGGCGGCGAGCGGCGCGAACTCCTTGCGGAAGCCGTCGATGTCGAAGGGAGCGCCGTCGTGGCCGTTGAAGGCCCACTCGACGCGCATGAAGAAGAGGCCCTGCGCGTGGTCCTGGTGCTGGTCGGCGTGGAGGATGTTGGCCCCGAGCTTGTAAAGCAGGCCGGAGACACGGGCGACGAGGCCCTTCTGGTCTGGGCAGTCGATGAGCAGGACGGCGGAATCGTTCATGGTGCTGTCTTCAAGATTACAGTGTCGAAGGCGGCTGGGGATCGGCTAACGGCGGAGCTCGATGGATACGAGCTGGCCGTCGGCGGATTTGTCGGCGCTTTCGGCGTAGACGATGCGCGCGGCGCGGCCGTTGAAGTCGGCGCAGGGATTGAGGGCTTCGGCGGTCTGGGCGCTGTCGGAGGTGAGCTGGATCTTGGTGAAGTCGCCCGCGTAGAGATGCAGGACGGCGGAGGAGGCTTTGGGCATGACCTCGAGATCGAGCACGGCGGGATAGGTGCACTCGGCCTTATCCATGACGCCTTCGACGGTGTGGCGGGGGCCGGTGGGTGGGCTGGCGGGGTGGCGCGGCTTGGCATCTGCGGTGAGCACCTGCGGCTGGTCGGACTGGGGTTGGCTGTCGTCGTGCGCAGAGCTGGTGACGCGCAGGTTGGTCCGCATGCGCGCAAGGTCTTCGAGGCGGCTGTCGAGCATGCGGGCTTCACTGCTGGTAGAGGCCAGCGTCCGGGCGAGGCGGTAGGTGGCTTCGGCGGCATCGAGCTGGTTGCGGCGGAGCTGGATGTCGGCGACGTGGAGGCGGAAGTACATGTTGTTAGGCTCGAGCTGCGCGGCCTTCTGGCTCATGGCCAAGGCGTCATCGAGCTTGTCTTCGCGCCGTGCATACAACTGCGCGAGCTCGTCGAAGGCGGGCGCGAAGGTGGGGTTGAGCTCGGTGGCGCGCTTCAGGTCTGCGGTGATGGCGGTGTCGTCGGCCCCGGTGGATTGAAGCATGCTGGCGGCGTTGAACCAGGTGAAGAAGTTGGTGGAGCCGAGCTCGATGGCGCGCTGGTAGTACTTGAGCGCGTCGGGCTGGCTGCCGTCGCTCAGGGCAAGGTAGGCCAGGCCTTCATACACGACAGGCGGCGTGGGGTTGGAGGCAGCCAGCGAGTTCAGCAGGGCGAGGGCCTCTTGTGTACGGCCTACGTGGGCCAGGACATCGGCGCGCTGCGCATCGAACTCGGCTTTGGAGATGGGCGTGACGCGATAGGTGGAGGAGTCGATGGGCGCAGCGGCCGCGTTCATCACGAACTGCATATATTGCTGCGCGCGGATGTAGGCTTCGAGCTGTTGCTGGAGCGCCTTGAGATCGCCGAAGGCTCCCTGTGCTGCGGCCACGGGATCTTCGTGGTGGCTCATGCGGACGGAGTAGTCATGGACGCGCTGCGTGCCTTTCTGGCGGTCGGTGATCTCGAGGTAGTGAGTGAGCGCCCAGGACTCGGCGTAGAAGATGGAACCTTTGTCCTCCTGATGGTAGTAGGGCGAGTTGTGGTCGACGCGAAAGAGCGTGGCGAGCGGGATCAGCGAGTTCTGCCGGAGGAAGAGGATGTCATCGACGCTGGGCTCGCCGAGCAGAACCTGTTTCTGCTTGAACTCGGTGTTCTGGTAGAACTCGGCCAGCCCTTCGTTGAGCCAGAGGGGCATCCACGAACCGGCGAAGCGGAATTGCAGGTGGGTGTACTCGTGCAGAACGGTTGCGTAGGGGTGCGGGCCTTCGGTGTCGAGGCGGAGAAGGATGTAGTGCTTGTCGCTGGCGTTGAGGAAGTAGCCGGCGAGGTTGAGCTGGCCCTTGCCGAGGTATTCGGCGGGCTCGATGGTCTGAAACTCCTTGCGATTGCGGAGGGCGACGATGACCATCGGCTCGGTGGGATCGATCTGGAGGGTGGGAAAGAGCGTCTGGAACATCCAGCGCATGTGCTCGAAGTTGTCGAGGATATCGCGGCCCTGGCGGTCACCGGCGTCGGTGATGAGCGTGAAGTGAGGGCTGACGATGCGCAGCGCTTGCGGGTCCGCGTGGAGAAGAGGAGCCCAGAGGATAAGAACGCACAGCAGTGGCAGCAGGCGTTTCATGGATGCAGCGATGATCGCACCGGTGCTGGGAAGGGTCAATGGTGCTGGGATTGAAAAAAGCGCCGGGGCGAGGAAACACCCCGGCGATTGCGCGTGTGCACGCAGGAAAACTTGAGGAACCGCGGCAGCCTAGCGGGCGGCGGCTGGGGCGCCGGACTCGGCGAGCTGGTTGCGCAGGCTGGTAGCGAGGTCGGCGACCACACGGAGCTTATCGGCAACCGGCGGCGAAACTTGATTGCCGGCAAGGGCGAGCTGCGAGTGGAGCAGCAGCCCGGCGATGGTGGTGTTCATCTCGGTTTCGATGGCGGTGACGGCGGCGCGGCGGGCCAGGGCCTGCTCGCGCTGACGGCGATGTTGCGCGGCGCGAATCTCGCGGATGACGCGGGCGACGCCGGCGACGGCGAAGTTGATCTGCAGCGGGATGGCGAGGCCGGCGTTCTCCCATATGGTCTCTGCCGAGGCCGGATCGCACTCGGCGAGAGTGTCGTCGACGAGGACGATGGCGAACTCCTGGCGGCGCAGCGCGGCAACGGCGGTGCGCCGGTTTTCGGCGACCTCTACGCTCATGCCGAGCTGGGCCTCAACGACGCTGGCGCAGTTACGGGCTCCTTCAATTCCGGTGACCATCAAGATGCTCATGTGCGGCTCCTTCGAGTGGGTGGTTCCAATCAGTGAATGTTCTGCGGGCGGCGGCAGGGCGAGGGCGCAGACAGACGGCCGCCTGCTAAGGACGGGAAGACGCGGCGGGGCCGAGTCTACTCGTCTTCGAGCGGGTCTGTGATGCCGTACTCTTTGAGCTTGCGGTAAAGAGTGGTTTTGCCGATGCCCAGCAGGCGCGCGGCCTGCAGTTTGTCGCCATGCAGGGCACGGATGGCGCTGAGGATGGCCTGGCGCTCGAGGTCGGCGAGCGGAACCACGCTCTGGCCTTCGCTGTCAGACTCGGCGCTGGCGGCGATCTCAGCGGCGCGGTGCACGGCGAGGCCCTGCTGCTGGAGCTGAGTAGGCAGGTCGCCCAGGTGAATGATGGGCCCCGAGGAGAGGGCGCAGGCGCGCTCGACGGCGTTCTCGAGCTCGCGTACGTTGCCGGGCCAGTCATGGCGCATCATGGTGCGCAGCGCCTCGTCGCTCAGCGTGAACTTGGTGCCGCGCTCGCGGCTGATGCGATCCAGAAAGTGCGCGGTGAGCGGCGGGATGTCTTCGCGGCGGTCGCGCAGGGCGGGCAGGCGCAGGTTGACCACGTTGAGGCGGTAGAAGAGGTCCTTGCGGAAGGTGCCCTTCTCGACCATCGCGGCGAGGTCGCGGTTGGTGGCGGCCACGATGCGGGCCTTGATGGGCACGCGGTGCGTTCCGCCGACGGGGCGGACCTCTCTCTCCTGCAGAGCGCGCAGCAGCTTGGCCTGCAGATCGAGGGTGAGCTCGCCGATCTCATCGAGGAAGACCGTACCGCCCTCGGCCGAGACCAGCAGGCCGTCCTTGGAGCGGTTGGCTCCGGTGAAGGCTCCCTTGACGTAACCGAAGAGCTCGCTCTCTACGAGCGTGGGAACCAGCGAGCCGCAGTCGACGGGGAGGAAGGGCTTTTCGGAGTTGGGACCGTAGGCGTGGATGGTGCGGGCGACCAATTCCTTGCCGGTGCCGCTCTCGCCGAGGATGAGGACCGGGTGCGTGCTTTGCGCCACTTTGGAGAGGATGCGGTAGAGCTTCTCCATCTCGGCAGAGCGGCCGATCATGGCACCGAGCCCCTGGCTCAGGCGGAGGCGCTCGCGCAACTGGCGCGCCTCGGTGTTGGCGTTATGGCTCTGGGCCGCGCGGTCGAGCACGGCGGAGAGCTCGTCGACGGCGAAGGGCTTGGTGAGGTAGTCCGATGCGCCGCAGCGCATAGCCTCGACTGCCGCGTTGACGGAGCTGGAGGCGGTCATGGCGATGACGGCGATCTGCGGGTAGAGCAGCTTGACCTCGGAGATGAGCTCGATGCCCGCGTTGGAGCCGTACGGCAGATTGACGAGAAGGATGTCGGCGGCGTGTCCGCGCAGCAGGGTGCGCGCGTGGTGCATGTCGCCGGTCGATTCCACGGCATAGCCAAGGCTCTGCGCGATCTCGGCGCAGGCAGAGCGGATGGCGGCGTCAGCATCTACGACCAAAACGTGCATTCGCGCGATCTGCTCTGCATATTGTGAGATGGGTTCCATCACCCTCGCAGGAAAGACTGTTTCGAGCATTGTATTCGCCTCGCAAGTAAGAGTTAAAACGGCTGGTTCGAAGTCATGGTTCAGTTGGTGCAGACGGGCAGCTCTATCTGGAAGCAGAGTCCCGAAGGGTCGCGGGCGGCGGCGTGGATCTGGCCTCCGGCGGCCTCAACGATGGAGCGGGTGATGGAGAGACCGAGGCCGAGGTGCTGGCCCTGCCAGGTGCGCCGCTCGCAGGTGCGCACGCGGGTGGTGTAGCCGGGCTCGAAGATGCGCTCGAGCATGTCCGGGGTGACGCCGTGGCCGTTGTCCTCGACGGAGAGAAGCAAGACCGGATCGGCGCCCGGTGTGACCTCGAGCTCGCGCAGATCGATGTGCAAACGCCCGGAGGGCTGCATGGCCTCGACGGCGTTGCGCACCAGGTTGACGAGAATGCGCGTGAGATCTTCACTGCACATGCGGACAGGGAGGCGGCCGCCTTCGATGTGGACGCGGAACTCGATGCCGGGGCCGACCAGAGCGCCGAGCAGGTTGCGGTTGGTTTCGAGCTCGAAGGCGAGGTCGCGGATATGCGTGCCGGAGACGGGCTCGAGTGCGGCGGTTTGCTGCTCGCGCAGCATGTGCTCCCACGGGTTCGTCCGTTGGCCACGCGGAGCGGCCGGCTCCTGCGGCTGCGGGGCGTTCAGCGCCATGAGCTTTTCCACCAGGCGGCTGGAGGCCGAGGCGAGCAGCTTGAGCTCGCTGCCGTAGTGCTGGAAGGAAGGTGACAGAACGCCGGGCTCCTCCAGCAGGTCACAGTAGAGGCCAAGGGCGGTGACCATGTTGCGCGCGTCGTGCGCGACCTCGGCAAAGTTCTGTGAGCTGCTGCCGATCCAGTCGAATGCCGCGATGCTGCTGCCGGGCATGGCCTGTTCCTGCGCGGCCTCTGGCGGCCTGCTTATCCTGATCGCCTTGTGCGCAACCCGGATGCTTCCGTGACGCATCTCCGGTTCCATCTCCTGCCTGTTGTCGTGCTCGCGTTCCTGCATGTACCTGCCGCCCTTGCTGGGGTAAAGCTCAAGATTTGGTTCCAACCCGGTACCGGAGGGAGACTTTTTCCGCAAAAGAAGCAAAATGGCAACTTAAATCCCTTTGCGGATACAGCATGCCCGTTTTCCGGGAGCGGGAGTTGTCCTTTTCTGTTACACGTAGCGTGCCAAACTTGAACACATTTTGTAAGTGATTGAATCAATGTGAATTGTATGGAAACAGTCTTTTTGTGGGGCGGATGCTTTGCGGAAGCGCTGGTTCCATATCGGGAAAATGATGGAGATGTCATTTTGCGTAACGGCATGTTGAATCAAGCAGTTACGCGGTGGATTCCGTTTTGGAGCGGTCGGAGCATGGATTCCCGAAGTGGTTCCGATATAGAACGGGTGCCACGACGGGCCGGGCGGTTGCGTAAAATCCCGATATGCAAATGGTTGAGAACGCGACTTTCTTTCGTCCGGGGGGCAGGGGTGCTGCCGAGCTGCGCGCGCTGACGCTGACGCCGGATTTTGTGCAGACTGCCGAGGGATCGGTGCTGGTGACGCTGGGCAACACGCGGGTGCTGACGAACGCGACGATCGAGCAGGGCGTGCCGGGATGGCTGCGCAACTCGGGGCGGGGTTGGGTGACGGCGGAGTACTCGATGCTGCCGCGGTCGACGGTGACGCGGACGCCACGGGAGAGCGAGCGGGGCAAGATTGGCGGGCG
>DATMUN010000250.1:0-2949 GCA_035563895.1 Occallatibacter sp.
TCTACACCGGCCAAATCCTCAAGGGCGCGAAACCCGCTGACCTGCCGGTCTTGCAATCGACGAAATTCGAGTTCATCATCAACCTGCAAACGGCCAGAGCGCTCGGCATCGAGGTGTCCAACTCGCTCCAATTGCTCGCCGACGAGGTCATCGAGTAAGTCCGGCCTCTACCAGTCTATTGCTGCACCTGCTCACTGCCGGTTGTGTGCAGGGTTTCGGATGCCGGCCGTACGAGATGGAGCCACGCGCACCGGGGCCAGCGTCCGGAAGCCGCCAAAGAACGAACCCGCGGGTTGATTGGGTGAGCGAGCTGCCGCAGACGCTATGGGGATTTGACCGATACGGACGGTGTGCGCGGGCGAGTGCGGTGTGCTTCGCGGCGATGAATGACGCGGCTGACAGGGAGCAGCAGCTGAGGTTGATGGTCGAGACGGAGGTTGCAGGCGGCTATTGGAAGCTTGCTTCGACGCCGAAACAGCCCGATTTGCTGAGCGTCATCGTGACCGGTCAGAGACCAGCGACAGGCAAGGTCGGCACTTGGTTGTCGCAACGCAGTGATCGTGGTCATGAAGTGTCGATCCTGATGGTGACCGGCGGCGAGGATCGGTAGCGCGGGTGTGAGCCGCGCTCGAACCTCTCGATGACGAGCATGCGACCGCCGCAACAGGGGCATATGTCTGCCTCAGCATTGCCAGGCGCGGTTTCGATCGTGGGTGCAGCTGTCCCGATCAGCACGCGAGCGCGCGCGATGGTCTCGACGCGAGAAGTGTTGGCGAAGAACCCATAATGGCGGATGCGGTGGAAGCCCTTGGGCAGGACATGCAGGAGGAAGCGGCGAATGAACTCGTGCGGAGGCAGCGTCATGGTCTTGTAGCGGCCTGGCCCTTTGATCCGGTAGTCCTTGTATTTGAAGGTGACGCCGCTTGCGTCGGCCGCAATCAGTCGGCGGTTGGAGATGGCGACGCGGTGGGTGTAGCGTGCGAGATAGGCGAGCACCGCTTCGGGTCCGCCGAACGGGGGTTTTGTGTTGAGGTACCACTTGCGCCTGCGCAGCGGCGCCAGGTAGGCCGCGAAGGCCTTGCGCTCGGCGAGATGCGCGTGCTTGCCGAAGAACTGCAGCTTGCCGGCCGTGTGCGCGGCGATGAGCTTTTCGAGCATCAGCCGACGGAACAGCTTCGAAAGCACGCGCACCGGCAGGATGAAGCGAGGACGGCGACACGCGATCCAGCGCTGGCCATCAAGGGAGATGCCGCCGCCCGGCACGATCATGTGCACGTGCGGATGATGCGTCATCGCCGAGCCCCAGCTGTGCAACACCGCGGTGATGCCGATGGTAGCGCCCATGTGCTTGGGATCGGCCGCGATCGTGAGCACGGTCTCCGATGAGGCCTTGAACAGCAGGTCGTAGATCACCGCCTTGTTCTGATAGGCGATGTTACGGATCGCGGCCGGTAGCGTGAACACCGCATGGAAGTACGGCACCGGTAGCAACTCGGCTTCGCGCTCGGCCAGCCACTCGCGCGCTGCGGCTCCCTGGCACTTCGGGCAATGCCGATTGCGGCAGCTGTTGTAGGCAATGGTCGTGTACCCACAGTCCTCGCAGCGCGCGACATGTCCACCGAGAGCTGCCGTGCGGCAGCTCTCGATGGCGTTCATCACCTTGAGCTGGGCGAGGCTCACGTGGCCGGCGTTGGCTGCACGCCACGCAGGACCGAAGTCGCGGAAGATGTCCGCGACTTCCACAGCAGGACGGCTCATGACCGCCGGCGGTTATGCCGGCGGCTCGGGCCTGTTTCCCGTCAGCGTGAGACGATCCAGTGGGCTCATGACCGCACGGATGGTGTTGGTGGCCACATGTGCGTAGAGCGCCGTCGTGTCGACCTTGGCATGCCCGAGCAAGACCTGGATCAGACGAATTTCGGTTTTCTGCTCCAGCAAGTGCGTGGCGAAGCTGTGCCGCAGCGTGTGAGGCGTCACCCGCTTCTTGATCTCGGCCATCTCGGCGGTGGCGTGAACGACGCGGTTGAATTGGCGCGTCGTCAACGGCAGCAGCCGATCCCGGCCCGGGAACAACCACACCGTCGGCCGCGCAATGCGATACCAATCGCGTAAGAGATCGAGCAGCACCGGCGAGAGCATCGCATAGCGATCCTTCTGCCCCTTGCCTTGTTCGATCCGCAGCAGCATTCGCTTGGAATCGACGTCGGATACCTTGAGCGCCACCACCTCGGAGACCCGCAGTCCGGCGCCGTAGGCGGCGCTCAGCGCGGCCTTGTACTTCGGTCCGGGTGCTGCCTCCAGCAGGCGTGCAATCTCGTCGAGGCTCAAGACCACCGGCATCTTGCGCGGCTCGCGCACGAACGTAAGGTGCCGAGCCATATTTGCCCGCCCGACCGTTATAGTGAAGAAGAAACGCAGCGCTGCAACCGAACCGTTGATGGTCGGTGGACGCACCCCGCTCTGCGTCTGATGCAGCTGAAAGCGGCGAAGATCCTCAGGCGTTGCCGTATTCGGCGAGCGGCCGAGGAAGGCCGTGAAAGTCTTGACGTGGCGGATATAGTCGTTGCGCGTCTTCTCGCCGAAATTGCGCACGGTCATGTCTTCGATCATGCGCTGGCGCAGCGGACTGATGGGCTTCTCGCTCATCGCGGTGCTCCTGTCTTGAGGTGGAGGTTACTGACCCCTCGATCCTCAAGACGGGACACCGATCTGTCATCACATTCGGCTTAGCTGTTCACATGCATCCACTGCCGCTTGCTCGGTCTTCGCGCGCAGCGCGCTCCCGCGGCAGCGGGTTCGTTCTATGACCCAAAGCGGACAGTCCCAGTGATATAAGTCCATGTCGCAAGCGGCGCCATGTGGCTTGATGGCCGGCGAGGCAGGAGGTCCATTTATGAAAATCGACGGAGGACTGTGACTGCGGCTATGGCCCTTAGCGGACATTCCATT
>DATMUN010000251.1:0-6441 GCA_035563895.1 Occallatibacter sp.
ATGAAGTGCGGCCGCTCCTCGGCTGGGAGCTGCAGCCACGCTAGCACCTGATCGATGCGCGCTTCTTCGTCTACTTTGTCATCGAAGTGCAGGTAGTAGGTGGGCTGGTAGCCGGCGATCTTGGCCTCAGAGCCCGGCCAGAACAGGCAGGCAGTACGCATGCCCTGGCTTTCGGCCAGGCTCCACAGCGGAACGCCGCCGTACCAACTGCCGTCGGTCACAGCCTTCGGGTCGCTGATGGCGTAGCGCGCATTCTTGCCAGCGTCGTAGAAGCTGTTTGCAACCAGCCCGTGGTGCTCAGGGTAGAGACCGGTCACGATGGTGTAGTGATTGGGAAAGGTGAGCGACGGAAAGCTCGGCAGCATGCCTTCAGGGGCCCAGACGCCAGCTTTACCCAGTGCCAGCAGGTTGGTCGCGTTGTCGCGTTTGGCGTAGTCCCAGCGAAAGCCGTCCAGCGACACGAGGACCACGTAGTGCGCCTTCTGCGCCTCGGCGGAGTTGGGTCCATTTTCAATATGGATGACAGGGAGTGCCGGAGGGGCTGCGGCGGGCTGCGCATGAACCTGTGTAAGGGATACTGCAAGTCCGAAGGCCAGAGCGCCAGCCCAAGTGCCCCGGTTCAGGACAGAAATCAGTAGATTCAGCCGCTTCACTGCCTAAGTTTATCGTACCGGCCTTTTACTCAGGCCGAGGCTGAGACGGCGGCACAGCGACATCCCGGCACGTGGCGGGCCGGGATGTCGGATGGAACTGATGCCTAGCGTCCGCTGCCGGGGGTGGCGCTTGCGCCCGCGGGAGCTACCGGCGCTGCCGCAGGAGCTGCGCCTGCCAGGCTGCGAATGTACTGAATGAGCGCCTTCACTTCATCGTCCTTGGCGCGTCCCGCGTCCTCTGCTGGCATCTTGCCCTTGCCGTGGCGAATGATGTCGAACAGCGCCTCGTCGGACTTGCTTGCGAGCGTCTTGGGGTCGGACCAGTCGTCGAGGTTCAGGCTCATGTCCTTGGCGATATCCGTCTTGCCATCGCCGTTGGCGTTATGGCACAGCGCGCAGTCCATCTTGTAGAGGGTCTTAGCCTTCTCCTGGAGCTGGCTGGAGGCCTTTGCGGTAGCCTTGGGCTCCTGCGCTGCGGGCGACACAAGGACAAACGGTGCAACAGCAAACAAAGCCACAACAGAAAGGAGCGAGAACGGTTTCAACATGACACTCTCCTCAGTCGCAGGTGTCGGGGAATGGCATCTGGCAGCTGTCTGAATTCAATTCGACGCCATTATAGGCCCAGATGAAAGTGAGGCGCATCACCCTATTTCTCGTCGCGAATCAATACCCAAAACCGGAATGGCACACCGATGTGGTATACGTTTGCGCATGCCCCGTTTTGCACTTATTCCTGTTCTCTGTTTTGTTGCTTTTCTGACCGCGCCCTCTGCGCCGGCTGAGCACCCGGCCTCGACTCCGCCCATGGGCTGGAATAGCTGGGATGCATACGGACTCACCATCGACGAAACTGACTTCCGCACCAACACGCAGGTGCTGGCCCAGCTGAGGGACTACGGCTGGCAATACGACGTGATCGACGAAGGCTGGTACATGCAGGATCCCCTTGCCGACTCGGTAGCCGCGCGCAAGTATGTGTGGGACGACCACGGCATCCTGATTCCGGCAGTGAACCGCTTCCCATCGTCGGGCAACGGGCAAGGCTTCAAGCCGCTTGCCGAATGGGTGCACTCGCAGGGGCTGAAGTTCGGCATCCACCTGGTGCGCGGCATTCCGCGCGACGTGGTAAAGGCTAATCTGCCCATCGCTGGCTCTGGCTACCACGCCGGGGACGCAGCCGACACCAGCTCGCCGTGCCCGTGGGATGAAGGCAACTGGGGTATCCGCGATAACGAGGCAGGGCAGGCTTATTACGACTCGATGCTGCGACTCTATGCCTCCTGGGGCGTCGACTTTCTCAAGGTGGACTGCATCAGCGACCATCCTTACCGGCCCACGGAGATTCGCCAGATCGCCGAGGCGATCCGCAAGACCGGGCGACCGATTCTGCTGAGTCTCTCGCCGGGGCCCACGCAACTGGAGCACGCGGCCGAGGTGGCGAAGTACGCGCAGATGTGGCGCATCTCTGACGATCACTGGGATGTGTGGAGCGCGAAGCATGAGACGCCCAACAGCGAGTTCCCGTTCGGTATCCGCGAGGCCTTCGACCGGCTGGCCGAGTGGGCTCCCTACGCCGGCCCGGGCCACTGGCCAGACGAAGACATGCTGCCGGAAGGCTCGCTGACGCCGCATCCGGGCTGGGGCGACCCGCGCACCTCGCACTACACGCAGGACGAACAACGCACGGAGTTCACGCTCTGGGCTATCTCCCGCTCGCCGCTGGTGCTGGGTGCAAACCTGACCAAGCTCGACGACTTCACGCGATCGCTCATCACCAACAAAGATGTGATTGAGATGAACCAGCGAGCCGTGGAAAGCGGGCAGGGTCTGATGCCGCTCAAGAACGGCAAGTCCGACGCCTTCCCGCAGCGCTACTGGTATGCGCGCACTTCGGGACACCACTACCTTGCGGTCTTCAACCTGGAAGACAAGCCGACGACCGCAGACCTGCCGTGGCCGGTGTTTCACGTCGCTGATGGCAGCCACGCAGTCTACGACATCTGGAACAAAAAACGTGTGCGTCGTGCGCATGCTCTGCACATCGAGCTGGCGCCGCATGCGTGCGCGTTGTTCCGGCTGGAGTAAGCGCTGAACGGGTTTTGACCACGGGAGCTGTGCGAAACTGGATGAGCCGTACCGCGCCATGCTCGCGCCGGCGGCAGGGGCTTCGATGTCAGTTCTTCGTTCTGCCTTTATTGCGCTTTCTCAAAATCGTCCGCTGCGCCGCTTTGCAGAGCGCTCCCGTCTCGGTTCCCGTCTGAGTTCGCGCTTTGTTGCCGGCATGGAGATTGCCGACGCGCTTCGCGCGGCTGAAGCTGCCAATCGGCTCGGCATTCACGTCACGCTCGACTCGCTCGGCGAGAGCGTCACCTCGGCCGAAGAGGCCCACAGTGCTGCCGCTGTGTATCATGAGCTGCTCGACGCCGTTGCCGCGCAGAAGCTGGACGCCAACATCAGCGTGAAGCTCACGCAGATGGGCTTGACCCTGGACCCCGCTCTGGCCGAGCAGATTGCCGCCAACCTGACGGCGCATGCGCACGCTACGGGCAACTTCGTGCGCATCGACATGGAAGACTCGTCGCTGACCGACGTGACGCTGGACATTGTGCGACGGCTGCACGCGCGGCCCGAGTTTGGTGGCGCTATCGGCATCGTGATCCAGGCCTATCTCTACCGTTCGCAGCAGGACGTTGAACGCCTGATTAGCGAGGGGATTCGCATCCGGCTATGCAAGGGCGCGTACAAGGAACCGGCTGAGGTTGCGTTCCCGAAGAAAAGCGACGTGGATACGAACTACGTGCGGCTCTCGTGCCAGCTGCTCGAGAGTGGGATCTATCATGGCCTGGCAACGCACGATGAGGCGATGATCGCCGAAGCGCGCGCCTATGCAGCGCAGCACGGCATCGCGCCGTCGCAGTTCGAATTCCAGATGCTGTATGGTGTGCGGCGCGACCTGCAACGGCAGCTTGTGGATGAGGGCTACAACGTTCGTGTCTACATTCCGTTCGGGCGCGAGTGGTACCCGTACTTTATGCGCCGGTTGGCTGAACGGCCCGCGAACGCGCTCTTCATCGCCAAGAACATGCTGCGCAGCTGACGCGCAGGGAGAGACGCGGCAGCCGAACCCACGCCGATGTGCATCGTGGATTTGGTTCTATTCGCCGGTGCTGGTTCTGCGACGCCGTTTGCCGCGGTGTTTGAGCATCATGATCTTGCGGCAGATGGGGCACTCCCACGGGAAGTAGCCAAGACGCGGATAGAAATGCTTCTGCAAAAATCCCTGCCGTGGCAGACGCCGCATGTGGACCGATCCGCACTTGGGACAGACCATGTCCTGCATCGTGCTGGTCTGCGCTGACTTTGAATCGTTGGTCAAAACCTGGGCCCCTTCTGATTGATTCCTCGGCAACGCAGCAATTGATTCAGTTTTGTTCAATCTCTGAAGCTGTGCTCCATCCTAGACAATCGAGCCTGCATGGGGAAAGCAGAAAGAGCCCGGGCTTATGGGTACTGTCAGCACGAGCTCGGGCTTTCGTACTCTTGCAGAGACGATGCTGATGAATATTTTCAGCAAAAGAGCGGCGTCACGGCGCTGTTGACGCGAGACGGCATCACTCGAAGCGCGCCACTTTGCCCGGATTCCGCTATAGCCGCTTGAGCCCGGCCTTCGATAGCTCGGCCACGGCCCTTGCCAGTGTGGGCGACGCGTTCAGCGACTCCGGCCTCTCCAGCCGCATGCCCAGCTTTGCGGCGTGCTCCTTGAACAGGATATCCACGTCGAAGAGAATCTCGACGTGATCGCAGAGGAAGCCGACGGGCTGCAGCACCAGAGTCTTCACGCCGTCATGCGCAAGCTGGTCGAGCGTCTCCTCTACGCTGGGCCCAAGCCACGGGCCACCGCTGGCGCCCTGGCTCTGGAAGGCAAACCACCACTGCGGAATCTCCGGGACACGTGCGGCTACAAGCTCGGCGGTCCGCTTGGCGTCGCTGGCGTAGGGGTCGGGCCCCTGCCCTGCGGGCCACTGCCGCGGAGCGCCTTCGCCCACGGCAGGCGGCTCCACTGTCCGTGTAGGTACGCTGTGCGCGGTGAAGAGCACGGGCGGCGTTTGCCCGGTTTCGGATTTGAGCACGGCCAGCTTTGCGCGCAGGCGCTCTGCGAAGGCTTCTGCCAGCAGAGGATGATCGGCCCAGCCCTCGGTGAAGTCGACACGCAGGTTCCCTGCCTCGGCCTCGGCCGCTCGCTTATAGAGGCCAACACTGGTGCGCGAGTTCTGCGGCGCCAGACACACTACGGCAGCCTCTTCCACACCGTCGGCACGCATCTGGCGCACGACGTCTGGAATGTACGGCCGCCAGTTGCGCATGCCGACGTAGACCTTCACGGGCTGGCCAGCGGCGGCCAGTTCCTGCTCCACCAGACGGGCATGTTCCATCGTCAGCTCGGTCAGCGGACTGCGCCCGATGAGCCCGTAACGGTGCTGAATCTCCTTGACCACGTGCTCGGGCAGGGGACGCCCGCTTACCACGTTCCTCAAGTACTCGGGAATCTGCTCGACTGTCTCCGGCGTACCATGCGCCAGCAGCAGAACGGCTCGCTTACTCATTCGACCTCTCAAGAAAACAAGTTCCGAATCCGGGATTGCGGGGCCAATGCCGGATTCGGAACGCCACTTATTTTTCCAACTGGAACTCGCGCACCATCTTCACCACGGCCTGCACGTTCTCGACGGGAGTGCCGGGGACGATGCCGTGTCCGAGGTTAAAGATATGGCCGGGCCGTCCGCCCGCTGATTGCAAAACCGCCTTCACGCGCTTTTCCAACACGTCGAGCGGGGCGAACAGCGTGATCGGGTCCAGGTTGCCCTGCACCGCGTGGCTGTGGCCCACGGCGCTCCAGCCCTCAGCGAGCGGCTGCCGCCAGTCGAGCCCGATTACGTCGGCTCCGGTCTCGGCCATTGCGCTCAGCAGGCCTGCGGTCTCCACGCCGAAGTAGATGACCGGCACGCCCAGCGCCTGCACGTTGCGAACAAGCTGCTTTGAGGCCTCAAAGGCGTAGTCCTGATAGTCGGCCAGAGAGAGCGATCCGACCCACGAGTCGAAGATCTGGATGACGTCTGCGCCACCCTCGACCTGCTGCTTGCAGTACTCGGTGAGCACGAGGACGAGCTTGTCCAGCAGCTCGCGCCATGCGGCAGGCTGGCCGTACATCATCTGCTTGGTGAAGATGTAATTGCGCGAGCCGCCGCCCTCGATCATGTAGCTGGCCAGCGTGAACGGCGCGCCGCAGAAACCAATGATGCCGAGCTTATCGCGGAAGTGCGCGGCGACCTTCTCGATGGCCTTGGCGACGTAAGTGAGGTCGGCGGCGCGGTCGGTGCGCAGGGCTTTTACGTCCTCTGGCGTGCGCACAGGCTTGTGCACCACGGGCCCCTCGCCTGCCTGGAACTCGAAGGGCAGGCCCATCGGCTCCAGCGGCAGCAGCAGGTCGGCGAAGATGATGGCCGCGTCCACACCAAGCTTTTCGGCCGCGGTGATGGTGACCTCGGCAGCCAGATCGGGGTCTTTGCAGATCTCCACCAGCGTGTGATGCTTGCGGACGTCGCGGTATTCCTGCATGTAACGGCCGGCCTGGCGCAGGAACCAGACAGGGGTGCGATCAACGGGCTTGCGCAGGCAGGCGCGCACAAAACGGCTGCCGTCCAAAATGCTCTCCGGCGTGCCGGACTGGGGTTTGACGTTCTCCATACTCGGTTAATTCTACTGACGGGGCCACGGATACGTGTGA
>DATMUN010000252.1:0-6701 GCA_035563895.1 Occallatibacter sp.
AGCCGAAGCCGAATCGCCCGGGCGATGCGTTTCCTGAGTTTCTGGTGCTGTGGACGCTGATCCCGATTGTCTTCTTCTCGTTCTCGCAGTCGAAGCTGCCGGGCTACATTCTGCCGGCGATTCCTCCGATCACGATCCTCACGGGAGATTACCTGTTCCGCTGCCGCACGCGCGGGCTGAATCGCTGGATTCTGATTGGCCATGCAGCACTTTGCGCGGTGATGGTGATGTTCGCGTTTCTGCTGCCGTGGTTTGTGTCGCATGGGCCGGCGATGCCGCCGCTGCATGCGCTGATTGCCGCGGTGGTGTCTGCTGCGGGAGCGGCGCTGCTGATTGTGGTGGTGGTGCACGGCTTCGGCGTGCAACGGCTGCGGCTGGCGACGACGGGGATTCTGACGGTGCTGATGCTGTTTCTCTACGGCGTGGGGCCGTTCTTCGGCATTGCAGAGGTGAAGTCGTCGAAGCGGATCATTCAACTGCTGGACCGCTCCTACTCGGCGCGGCCGCTGGCGGACCGGCTTGCGGGCGTTGCGCCGGAGACAGAGACGGTAGCGGTGTTCCGGGTGCGGCGCGATGTGGAGTACGGACTGGCGTTCTATCGCAACCACCAGGTGGCGAACTATGAGGAGACGGGTGTGCCGGACGAGGAGCACCTGCTGGTGGCGCGCATGACGGGCCGCGGCGGCGCCGATCTGCACACGCAGGATGCGCTGGTGCACTATCTGGAAGGGCGCTCCTATCAGCCGCTCTTTACCTGGCCCGAGCAGGGGCTTGAGGTGTTTCTTGTGGGCCCCGCGGCGGAACAACGCGACACCGCAAGCTTACAGAGCCTGCCGTAGACTTGCCGCAGTGCCGCACTTCATGGCACAGTGACCGAGAGACGTACCCGAGATTGATCCTGCTGTGCCGCGTTGCCGCGCCTGGCGTTGAATGTCAGCGGAGGGCTGCGCAGAGAGCCTGGACGGCCATGGCTGCCGACGTTTCGCTGGAGATTCTCGATCTGCGGCACTTTGCCGCACCTGTGCTGCGGCCGCTGCTGGAGGCGGAGAGCGAGGTGTGGCGCGAGCGCCTGCACTGGGACTACCGGGCATCGTCGCGCTTGCTGATGCAGTACATCGACAGCCACATGCTGCCGGGCTATGCGGCGCTCGATGCGGGCCAGATTACGGGCTACGCCTTCTGCGTCTACGAGGAAACCAAGGCGGTCATCGGCGATCTGTTTGCTGTGCCGGGCACGAGCGTGAGCGAGCGAACGGGTGAGGCACAGTCTGCGCGCGAGATTGAGGCGACACTGCTGCGGCACCTGCTGGAGACGCTGGTAAGCTCGCCGCAACTGGATCGCGTGGAGTCGCAGCTGTTGCTGCACCCGAGCGGAACGCATGCAGAGGAGTTTCTAGCGGAAGGGTTCCGGATCTATCCGCGGCTGTTCATGGTGCAGAAGCTTGGAGGCCAGTGCACGCCGCCGCATGCGGCGCTGCCTTTGCCGCTGGAACTGCGCGGCTGGCGCGATGAAGACCTGAACGCCGCGGCGCGGCTGATCTCGGAGGCGTACCGCGGACATCCGGACAGCCTGATCAACGATCAGTACCACTCCGCGCACGGCTCGTTGCGTTTTTTGAATAACATTGTGCGCTATGCGGGATGTGGGACGTTTTCGCCGATGGCTTCGCATGTGATTGCGGATCGCGCGACGCGCGAGCTTGTGGGGCTGGTGCTGGGTTCACGGGTGAGCGCGGAGAGCGGGCACATCACGCAGATCTGCGTGCACCCGAAGTATCGCCGACAGGGAATGGCGCGGATGCTGCTGGCATCGGCTGCGGCGCAGTTTCTGCGGCAGGGAGTGAGCGAGGTGTCGCTCACCGTGACCGAGGCGAACCGCGACGCTGTGGCGTTGTACGAGTCAGAGGGGTATGCGTGCCGGCATCGCTTCGATGCGGCAGTGTGGCGGCGACACGAGAGCGCGTAAGCCTAGCGCGCGATGAAGTACATGGCCCAGCTGAGCAGGACGGCGGAGCCGACGAAGAGCACGAAGCAGTAGGCGGCGTAGCGGGCCATGCGCGCGGGCGTTTCACGCATGGTGATGCCGAAGACCACCGACGCGAAGAGAGCGAACAGCGACAGAGCCGTGAAATGAGAAGGCGTGAACATCAGAGCGGCTTTCTCCCTGTGCGCAGGTTGTGCGCATCCACGGCGGCGATGACGTTGAGCAGGCCGGCGACGACGATAAAGCGCGTGCCGTAGTCGGCAGTGGTGACCTGGATGGAGTCTGCGCCGAGACCGAGCGTGCGACTCGCGAAGTAGAGCACGCCGTTGCCGAGATCGCCGACGAGACCCAGCATGTCAAGGATGTCACCGGCGTGCGCGTAGACTTTGCCGCCCATGGCGAGGCCGATGGCGAACATGCCCAGGATGGAGGCGGCGAGCAGCAGCCCGCGCACCCACTTGCCGAGAAGCAGATGGCCCGCACCGGGCACCAGCCAGCCGACGATCAGTGGCAGATAAACGAAGCCCTGCGCGCCTTTGGCGGCGGGGATAGACGTGTTGGGGGTTGTTGCCATTCCTCTTCGACTATATCGCACCAGGGCGTGCGGCCCAGTGGAGCTGATTCCTGTCTCCATTGCACTACGCACGCGCGTGCGCCGAGGTTCCGTTTGACTAGATGCGTACGAGATCGCTTTGTATGCGGCCGGTGACCCAGGCGCGGTTGGCGGAGGTCATCATGTTGATCTCGCTGCGCACGCCGAACTCAGGCAGGTAGATGCCGGGCTCGACAGAGAAGCAGGTGTGCGGCAGTATGCGGCGCACGTCGTGCGTCTCGAGGTTGTCGAGATGCGCGCCAGGACCGTGGATGGCGTGGGCGATGTTGTGGCCGGTGCGATGAGTGAAGTACTCGCCGAAGCCTGCCGCATTGATGACGGCGCGGGAGGCGTCATCCGCCTCAAAGCCGCAGATGGAACGGCCCGCAGCGAAGGCGCTTTCGACTGCAGCGATGGCGGCGTCGCGCGCGTTGCGCACGGTGGAGAAGACGAGTTGCTCGCGCTCGGTGGGCTCGCGGCCTACGACGCCGGTCCACGTGATGTCGTAGTAGACGCTGGTGTCGGTATCGGTGCGGCCCCAGATGTCGATGAGCACGAAGTCGCCTTCGCGGATGGGCGCGGAGCGCTCGGCGGTGGGCTCGTAGTGCGAGTCGGAGCAGTGCTCGTTGACGCTGACGTTGGGGCCATCCTGCCATACGAGGCCGGCGCGGCGCATGGCCTCGCTGAGCCACTGCTGGTGGTTGTACTCGGTGTAGGTGCCGGTGCGCAGGCGCTGGCCCATGTGCTGCCAGCCCTCGGCGAGCAGAGCGTCAATAGCTTGCTGTGCGACGGCGTGGGTGGCCATCTGGTTCTCGGAGAGGACGGCCTCGAAGACGCTGACGAGATCGGCGGAGCTGACGATGTGTTTGCCGAGGCTGCGCAGGAACTCGACTGTTCCGGCGTCGGTCATGGAGACGTACATGATGGCGTTGTTGGGCGAGTACTGCATGGCGATGCGGGTTGCATCGGCCAGCATGGCCTGAATGCCGGCGGCGAGCTCCTGCCAGCTGGAGTAGAGGCCTTTGGAGCCCGGGAGTGTGTCGAGGCGGCCTTGCTCGATGCGATGGACGAGCTTGCGCGGCTCGCCGGTGGCGGGGACGAAGTAGTACCAGCGGCGCGTGATGTGCGCTTTGGGGTCGAGGCCGAGGATGCTCTCGCCGATGGGGTCGCGATGATGATGGTCGTAGAAGAGCCAGCCGTCGTGGCCGGCCTCGCGCAGCGCAGTCTGGATAGCTTCGAGGTTCATGAGGAGATTTTACGCGCGGGGGCGGGCAGGGGTAGTGCGTGGAACAATGCGCTGAGAGCGGATCATTCTTACTCGCTGTAATCGTCGCCGTGGTACACTCCCGGAATTTCCCGCCTGTGTAAAGGAGGCTTATGAAGCGCCGCTCATTTCTGAGAGGTCTTGCGACAGTTGCGCCGTCAGTTGCCTTGGAAAATGTGATTGTGAAACACGCCGTTGCTCAGGCTGCTGCTGCGCCGTGCGCGAGCGATGTGCAGGTGGTTGGCCCGGGGGAGGGCCGCGATGGGCATCCGCATTCGCTTGGTTTCAGCTCGATCGGGTTCAAGGTGACGACGTGCGAAACCGGCGGCGGATTGTTTGTCGTCGAGCACACGCATCTGGTTCCGGGCGGGCCTCCGCTGCATCTGCACTGGAACCAGGAGGAGTTCTTCTACGTGATGGAGGGCACGGTTGCATTCCAGGTAGGCGACAGGAGAATAGAGCTGAACCCTGGTGAGAGCGTGTTGGCGCCGCGGAGAATTCCGCACACGTTTTCTTCGGTGAAGCCATCGAGCAGGTTGCTGATCGCATTTACTCCGGCGGGGAAGATGGAGGACTACTTTCGCGACGCCGAACAGCATCGCGCGCAGACATCTGACCCGGAGTTCATGGGCCGGTACGAGATGAAGGTGGTAGGGCCGTCGCCGTTCTGGAAGGCGTGAGATGCGGACCGGACGACGGTGCGAGGTACGAGGCAAGAAGGGATGGAGAGCGGGCGCAGGACGGGCGTCCTGCGCCGTGTGCTTCTAGATGGCGGCGAGGGCCGCGGTCTGGTCGGCGAAGAGGCCGGCGTATTTGGTGATGCCGACCATGGTGAAGACCTTGGTGAAGTGGGGCGAGAGGCCGAAGGCGTAGACCTTCTGGGCGGAGTTCGAGGCCTCGATGAGCAACTGGATGACAAGCGCGATGCCGCTTGAGTTGATGTAGTCGACCTTGGTGAAGTCGAGCAACACGAGCTTGGTTGACTCCTTTGACAGCGACTGGTAGGTGCCGAGCACGGCATCTTTTGAGGTCGAGGAGATATCGCCCTCGAAGCGAAGGACGGCCACGGGATGGCCTGCGGGGGAAGTTAGCTGGTCGACGCGCGCTTTGGTGTCAGTCTGCACGATCTGGTGTCTCCGTTCGCTGAGTTAAGCCGTGTTATTCCGAATCTTTGTCCAGGCGGATCACCAGCCGGACGTAGCTGCTCTTTCCGTTAGCGCCCTTGACCCACTCGGCCTCATCGACGAGCGCCTGGATCAGGAACATGCCCATGCCGCGGGGATCTTCTTCGCCGTGAATCTTGCGATCGATGTTCGGCTTGGGAGGCAGAGCCTTCAGTCCCTTGCCGTCGTCGATGACCTTGACCTCGAGCATGTCGTCAACGGTCGACAGCACCACCCCGACTGAAAGAGCCTCATTAAGAAGATTGCCGTGTTCGATGGCATTGATGCAAGCCTCCGCAACGGCGGTCTTCAGGTCGTCAACGCGATCTTCCTTGAAGCCCATCAGTTTGGCGACAGCCGCCGCCGTGCTCATGGCCACCTTTTCGTAGCCAAGGCGCGACGGCAACCGCACTTCAACACTGGTGGCTTTGGCTTCCATCATGCGTTCGTCTCCATCGCACACTCCGATTCTCTCGACAGCGCGAGGGCGGTCATGTCGTCGCCCTGCGGGCTGCCCTGCGAGAAATCCCCAATGGCGGTCCACAATGCACCGAGAATAACATCGGCTTTGCCGGATGAGCACCCGGAAAAAGTATCGAGCAGGCGTTCTGTGCCAAACTCCTCATCGCCGCAAAAGACCTCAGTAAGTCCGTCGGTGTAAAAGAGCAGGCGGGCGCCGGTGGGGAAGTCACAGAACTGGGTTTCGTAGCGCATGCCGGGCAAGAGGCCCAGCGGCGTTCCTGTCGATTCGAGCTGGATCACGGCGCCGTCCGGCTGGCGCAGGAAGCCGGGATTGTGGCCCGCGTTGACCACTTCCAGCTGGCCGTTCTCAGGATGCAGACGAAGGAAGATGGCGGTGACGTAGCGACGGCGTGCCTCGTCGCCCTCAGACCAGTGGAGCTGATTCATGCGCGCGGCCAGCTCATCGAGGGGCATGCCGACGGCGGCCACAGCGCGGAAGGCGGAGCGGAAGATGGTGGACATGATGGCAGAGGCCAGTCCTTTGCCCGCGACGTCGGCTACAACCATCAGGAGGCTGCCGTCGGGCTGATCGACGATGTCGAGGTAGTCGCCGCCGACTTCGTAGCAGGTGACGGACTTAAAGCCAACGGAGTAGCCCGGGATCTGCGGAAGCTTATGTGGAAGCAGTGAGCGCTGGATGTTGCGTGCGGCGTCGAGATCCTGCTGCACGCGGGCCCACTCCAGGTTGCGCTCGTGGTTGCGGGCATTCTCAAGCGCTACGGCTGCCTGCAGGGTGAGGCCTTCGAGAAAGTCAGCCTCGTAGAGCGTGAGCTCGCGGCCTTCGGGCGGAGTTACCACCAGCGTGGCCATCGCTTTGCCTTCGCGGTCCTGCAGCGGATAGCTGGGTAGCTCAGGTGCGGCACCGTTGTCGAGCTGTGCGGCGCTGCCGTAGGAGCGGCCTACGTCAGGAAACGCGGCGCCATCCATCTCAAGCTCGCGCACTACGATGCGCAGGGTCTGCTCGAGCACTTCGTCTTCACGGATTGTGGAATGAACCCGGCGCGAGGCTTCAAGCAGAGCTTGCAGGCGCGCTACCTGCTGCTGTAGCTCAATCGTCTCCTCACTGCCCGGCAATTGAAAACCGGCCGCCATTCCGACCCCCGTGGATTCCAACTGTACCACGGCGGCACGATGCTCACGCACGGATAAGAAGCGAGATAGCGCGCGGCTTGCGTT
>DATMUN010000253.1:0-2786 GCA_035563895.1 Occallatibacter sp.
ACCGCGCCAGCAGCTTCCTCGCCTGCAAGACCGAGGGTCGCACCAAAGAGGAATCGCGCGCCCAGCTTGACGAGTCGCTGCGCCTGCTTCAGACCGACCACGTTGATCTTTACCAGTTCCACGCACTCACCAAGATGAAGGAGCTCGATCAGGTGCTCGGCCCCGGCGGCGCCATGGAGACAATGGAGGCGGCGAAGAAGGAAGGCAAGATCCGCTTTATCGGATTCAGCGTCCACTCGGCAGAGACGGCCGTTGCCGCGCTCGATCGCTACCCCTTCGACACGATCCTCTTTCCGCTCAACTGGGTGCTCTACACACAGGCCGGCTTCGGTCCGCAGATTCTCAAGAAGGCGCAGGAGAAAGGCGTCGGTGTTCTCGCGCTCAAGGGCATGGCCAAGACCGTGTGGGCTGCCGACCAGAAGCTGAACCACCCGCAGCCCAAGTGCTGGTATAAGCCCGCCGCCTATCCTGACGAGGCCTCGCTCGGCCTGCGCTGGACCCTGAGCCACCCCATCACCGCCGCCATCCCACCCGGAGACGAGCGCTACTTCCGTCTCGCAATGGATGTGGCGCAGAACTTCAAACCACTCGCCACGAGCGAGGAGCAGGCACTGCTCAAAGGCGGCCCGGGCACCGAGCCCATCTTCCACCTCGGCAACGACGTCTAGCTTCTGCGCAATTCACCAAGAACAAAGCCCTCGTCTGCGCGACGGAGGGCTTTGCTGTTTCACGGATTGATGCTGCCAGGGCACGCCGTTAGCGGACAGCTGTTGCAGCGAACTTCTTCACCATCGCCAGCAACAGTTTGCGGTCGCTCTCGTTCAGATTTGTCGAGTAGCGCCGAATCTGCGTCAGGAAACGCAATTCATCATCGGAAAGCCGCTGCGTGTTCAGTTGCCGACCCACGGAGTCATCGGCAAAGAACTGCGCAATCGGCAGTTCAAGTGCTCCGGCAATCTTCGAGAGTGTGTCGAGCGAGGGAACCGTGTGTCCGTTTTCGACGCGCGACAGGTAGCAGCGAAGCAGCCCTGTCTTCTTCTCGATGTCGCCCTGTGATAAGCCCTTCTGTAGACGATGCGCGCGAATAGTGGTGCCAATCTTCATCATGGAGCCAGGTCCTGTCTGGGAGCTGCCCAGTCGACTCGGTTTACTCTTGCGGTAGCTACTGCAGAGTTATTGGCTCAAGAGTTAACATGCGCCGGACGGTATTGCAAGGGCAATCTTGGAAACCGGCCTCAACTGTCTCAACTGGCGGTCTTTTGTTGTCTTGCGCTTACCCGCGGCACTATCTCCCAAGTTGACTCGCAAAGAAACGGTCGATGCGCCCCAGGGCGTCCGCTGCATCCTGCGCGCGGTAGCCCGTCTTATTGTTCGGGTTTTCAAATGCGTGACCGGCGTCGGGATAGATCTTCACGTCCGGCATTTTGCCGAGCTTTTGCATGGCGCTCTCGAAGGAGTGCACTGCCTCGGGTGGAATTCCCATGTCCTGCCCGCCGAAGTTGCCCAACACTGCGGCATGGATCTTGCTCAGGGCCGTCGGGTCTGTCGCCAGCGCGCCATAGTTGATGGCGACAGCCTTCAACTCAGGCTCGGCAATGGCCAGTTGCAGCGCGTAGCCGCCGCCCATGCACCAGCCCACAGCGCCAATCTGCCCGCGCTTCACGTCTTTGCGCGTGGCCAGAAAACGGAAGCCTGCCACCAGATCGCGTACACCCTGGTCTTGCGGCAACCCGCGGGAGAGCTCATGCGCAAGCTCAGGATCGGTCGCCACCTTGCCGTGATAGAGGTCCACGGCGAGCGCAACATAACCATGCACCGCGTAGCCCGCGGCCTCCTGCTTGATCCAGTCGTTCAAGCCCCACCACTCATGGATTACCACGAGAGCGGGATGAGGCCCCGGCGTCGACGGCAGATACAGCAACCCTTGCGCAGTCCCGTTGCCGCTCGGGAACGAAACAGCCTGTTGTGCACGGAGTCCGGTTGAGAGTAGAAGCAAGGTAGCAGCGGCGGCGATGCGCAGAGTTCTCATGCAGACCTCATTCGAGTAAAGGGAAGCACGATCGGGTGCAGCGACTAGCTTGAATCTGCACACATTCCCTGAGATTGCCATTATAGGCGGACTGTCTCGCAGAGTGCAGCACTCATCGCATCCGTCCGAAGGATGGGTAAACCTTTGCAGATGGAAGTACGTCTTCAAAGTAGGCAAACGAAAGCAAGTGGACGAATTCCCCGGCGGAGGCAGCGAATGCGCGCAGTACCTTCATGGTTGGCGATCACCGCGCTCATCGCGGCTGCCACGGTACATGCGCAGACGCCTCCCGCGCCGGCCGGCCCGGCAACGCAGGCTGCGGTGAGTGGCGGCCATCTCCACGGCACTGCCAAGAGTGGAATGATTCCGCTGCCCGGCGTCACCATCACGGCGCAGAACACACTGACCGGCAAGCGCTATGCGACCGTCTCCGACATCACCGGCGCGTGGTCGCTCAACATTCCGCAGAATGGCCGTTACGTCATCCGCACCGAGTTTGCGGCGTTTGCTCCCGCAGCGCAGGAAGCAGTGTTGAATGCCACGAGTCACGATCAGCTCGTGAACTTTGAGCTGGAGCTTGCCTCGCGCGCCGCCGCCAAGGAACAGCAGCAACAGAACCAGCAGACGCAGGTGTCGCAGGCCATCCGACAGCTCGCCGCCAACGGCACGCAGAGCCTGAGTCTGCTCAACTCGCTGACAAGCGACGTGGATACACAGTCCGGCTCGGCCGGTGCAAGCGGCGCCGCACTACCTTCCG
>DATMUN010000254.1:0-2799 GCA_035563895.1 Occallatibacter sp.
GAGGGCGAAGTGAAGCTCTCGATCAACTCGGCCGATGGCCGCCGCTTGAGCCTGCGCATTGCGCGCAAGGGCGAGATTCTTGGCTTGTCGTCGACGCTGTCTGGTGCACCGTATGAGATCACCGCGGAGACGGTGTATCCGGCGAAGATTGCTCCTATTGGCCGGCGTGAGTTTCAGGGCTTTCTGATGCGCCATCCGGAGGCCTACCAGACGGTGAGCGAGGAGCTGACGCGGGAGTTCACGCTGGCCTGCGAGCAACTGCGCACGGTTGGGCTGTCAGCCTCAGCGCCGGAGAAGCTGGCGCGCCTGCTGCTGGAGTGGAGCGAGAATGGCCAGGCTGTGGAAGCCGGAACGAAGTTCCGCTTCTCGCTGACGCACGAAGAGATTGGTGAGTTTATAGGCGCTTCGCGCGAGACGGTGACGCGTACGCTGACTTCATTCAAGAATCGCCGTCTGGTGACGTTTAACGGTTCAACACTAACCATTCCGAACAAGATGGCGCTCGCCGACTACGCGCGCTGTTAACAATTCAACGAGTGCTGTAACAACCAAAAACTGCAATGTGGTGCCGGGAGTATTTGCGATGTAATGCAGATGCTCCCCTTTTTTTTGCGCGCATGGGTGGGCAGATGGCGCGGGATACAATGACTGCAAAAAGCATCGTGGAGGCATCATGCGTAAGGTTCTTCTCGCAGTTGCAGTAGCGATTGTCGCGATTTTCGCAGCAGCTCCGGCAGTTGCACAGGGTGCGCCGCCGCAGGGCGGGGCAGAGCAGCCGTATACGGTTGAGTATTACTACAAGGTGCAGTGGGGGCATCAGGCGGAGTTCCTGGACCTGTTTTTGAAGAACCACTATCCGCTGCTGCAAAAGATCAAGGCGACGGGGCGCATTGTGGCGCTGAAGATCGAGACGCCTGCGTATCACACGACCGAAGATGGGCGCTGGGATTATCGCGTGACGATTGTCTACAAGAACTCGACGCTGGCTACGACGGCGAATCCCGATGAGGACGCGATGAAGAAGGAGCTGTGGCCCGATGAGGCGAAGTACATGCGGGAAGAGCAGCGGCGCTTCGAGATTCTTGTGGCGCACTGGGATCTGCCGGTGAGCAACATTACGCCGAGGTAGAAAAAACGCGCCTTGTTTTGGTGTGCCGGGCCTATGCCTGCGGGGGCGATGGGGGCTCGGGGCCGGTTGCGGCTGGTTGTGGCTGCGGATGTTGCATCGAGTAGGCGTACATGGCGGCCATCTGCTGGCGGTGGCGGAAGTTGCGCACGATGCTGACGATGCCTGCGATGATTCCGCCGAAGACCATGAGCGGAATCAGCAGCAGCCATACCGGCTGACTGACGCGATTGCCCTCGATATGTGCTGAGTCGGCGGCGTGGACTTCGCCGAACATGGCGACCATGTCGTTGCCGACGGTGGCGTCCTCACCGAGGCGGATGTTTCCAAAGAAGTTGACCACATCGTGGCTGATGGAGCCGTGATCGTCCACGGTGACGTTGCCGAAGAAGTTGACCACGTCGTGATTGGAGTGGGCTGCGATGTGGACGTTGCCGAAGAAGACGACCACATCGTGATCGATGGTGCCCTTGGCTTCGACGCTGCAGAAGAAGCACACGGCGTCGTGGATGGAGTCGTTTAGCGGCACCACGATGTTTTCGCCGAACTGTACCCGGTCGCGGTCAGCGAGCGCCGGATGAGCGGCGAAAACCGTGGCGCAGACGAGCAGCAACAGACGAATGAAGGTGCGGCTGAGGTTCATGACTTCTCCTTGAAGGCTGTACGCGAGCGCCCGGGGAAAAGTTCCGCAAGAAGTGTGCAAAAGTGCGGGTGCGCGACCGCACACCAGTGTACGCCTAAGGCAGATGGCCCGGCTGACCGGGCCACAGAGCAGCAAGGTTAGAACTCGAAGCGCATGCCGAGCTGGATCCGGCGCGGCGAGTTGACTGAGGTGACCTCCCCGAAGCTGGAGGAGGTCTGCACGGTGTCAATGCCGTTCGGGTTCTCGTGGTTGAGCATGTTGAAGGCTCCGGCGGAGACGCCGAGGCGCGGCGCGTCGTCGGCCTTGTTGCCGGTGAGAGCGAAATCGTGGCCCCAGCGCAGGTCTACATCCACGTAAGACGGCATGGTCTCAGTGTTGCGTGCGACACCGTCAGGGCGTGTGTTGAATAGGCTGTCGCCGTACTCGTCGGTGCCGGTGAGTACGGTCCAGGGCGTGCCGGTGTTGGCGAAGATGCCGGTGGAGATGTTGAAGACGCTCTTCGGATTGAACATGGCGTAGAGGCCGAAGCGCTGGCGGCGGTCGAAGCTGGCGCGCGACCACTCGTCGTTGGGCGCGTACTGGTTCTGCGGGAACCAGCCGATGCCGCCGGTGTTGGAATCGTAGTGGGACCAGGTGTAGCGGCCGAAGCCGGTGAAGTATTTGTTGAACTCGCCGCGATAGGAGATGTCGAGACCGTCGCCTGCGAAGACGCCCTCGGGCTGCATCTGGCGGATCATGCCGTAGTCGGCGTCGGGGCGGTCGGTGTAGCTGCTCTCCGGCGTGGGCGCGTTTACGTCGACGGAGCGGAATTCGTGGACGCCGCGCGCAGAGTAGACGCTGACGATGCCGGTGCCGTGCTGGCCGAGCTGGCGCTCGATGGAGAGGCCGTACTGGAGCTGATAGGGCAGTGCTGCGTCTGGCTGGAGCTGCGTGAGCGACGGCGGCTGTTCGGTGAGCGCGTAGCAATCCGTGATCGGCACACAGCCGGTAGAGGGTTCAGTGGCGGGGTCGAGTGCGAGGCGAACGGAGC
>DATMUN010000255.1:0-3752 GCA_035563895.1 Occallatibacter sp.
TGAGAAAACTCCCGCCGCGCCCGCAGGAACCAACAGCACAGCGCTGCGCAAGAAGAAGACTGGCATACCCGAAGCGACAACCGCCAAACCCGCCACACCGGCACGCAAGCGTGCTACAAAGAAGAAACCGGTGACCCCATGACGGACCTTCCCCAGCAGATGCCCGAGCCTGAACCAATCTCGCACGAGACTCCCGCTGCGCAGGCGCCAGTGTCTCTCGAAGAAGTGGTCATCACACCCAGCCCAGCACCGGAGCCAGAAGAAAACCTCCTCTTCCAGCAGTTCATCGCACCTCCTCCGCCAGCGCCGCCCGAGCGAATTCCGAATATCGGTCACCTCGGCATCCTGGCCCTTCTCGTTCTCAGCGGTCTGTTTACGGCCATCATCCTCGCGCAGGTTGCCATCCATTACCACCTCTTCGGCATCTCCGCCATAGAGAAAGCTGCCACCGACCTGCACTACATCCTCGGCACAGAAGGCGTCATTTACGTTGTCGCATTCGCTGGGTCAGTGCTTCTCTTCCCGTTGTTGTGGCACAAGAGCTTCTTCGCAGGCGTGCAGTGGAACTTCAATTCTGCGATGCGCCACGCGGGCTATCTGCTCGGCGCGGCCCTTGCGTGCTTCGGCCTTGCAATCGTGAATGGTTTGCTGCTGCCCGGTCCTCAAGACGCTCCCATCGACAAAATGTTCCGCGCACCGGGAGCGGCTTGGCTGCTGTTCGCTTTCGGGGTCACGGTTGCACCGTTCTTTGAGGAGCTGGCGTTTCGCGGATTCCTGCTCCCGTCGCTCGCCACCACCTTCGACTGGGCCGTCGAACGCTCCACCGGAAGGCTCCCGCTCCCCCTTCACCACAACGGGCATCCACGCTGGACGCTGCCGGCGATGGTCACCGCATCGCTCAGCTCAAGCCTGGTCTTCGCCCTTCTGCATGCCGAGCAAACCGGCTACTCGCTTGGGCCATTCCTTATGCTCACGTGTGTCAGCGGCGTCCTGTGCGCCATTCGGCTGCTGACCCGTTCGCTCGCTGCCAGCGTCATCGTCCATGCCTGCTACAACTTTCTGCTCTTCTCGCTGATGTTTCTGGGCACTGCCGGCTTCAAGCATCTCGAAAACATATAAGCAGGGCTCAGGCCAGAAACAAAGAACTACACTTCACACCGCATAACCTTCCGCATAGATTCCAGCCAGGTCCCAATGCTTTGTTCTGAGACCTGATCATTGTTCACTGTCCTTTACAATCGAAGCTGATGACCACCTCGACTTACGCACAGCAACTGCTCGCGCTGCTTGCCCGCACCAGCTTCAAACTGGGCCAGTTCAAGCTCTCCTCCGGCGGTACCAGCGACTACTACATCGACTGCCGCACCACCACGCTGCACGCCGAAGGCGGCCGCCTCACCGGCCATGCCATCCTCGATCTGCTGGAAGCCAATCACATTGATGCCGAAGCCGTCGGCGGACTCACCATGGGCGCCGACCCCATCGTCTCCAACGTGGCCACGGCCAGCGCCTGGCGCGCGCTAGAAAAGCCCGGCTCTCCGCTGCTGCATGGCTTCCTCGTCCGCAAGGCGGAAAAAGCACACGGCACCGGACGTCGCATAGAAGGTTTCTGTCACGAGGGCGCACGCGTGGTCGTCGTCGACGACGTATGCACCACCGGCTCCTCCACCATAAACGCGCTTGAAGCCGCACGCGAAGCCGGAATGACCATCGCCGCTGTCGTCTGCATCGTGGAGCGTGAAGAGGCCGCGGGTCGCCCCGCCGTCGAAGCGGCAGCTGCGGGCGCACCGTTTCTGCGCCTCTTCACCGCCAACGATGTACGCGCCGATCACATCCGCCAACTCGACGCCATGTAGTTCCTGCTCCAACAGCAACAGGTTGACATGCGTTACGTAACGCATTACATTAAACCGTGATCGAATCCTTCCGGCACAAGGGCCTGAAGCGTCTCTACGACGAAGATAATGTGCGTGGCGTACAAGCCGAACATGCAGATAAGCTGCGCAACATCCTCGCACGTCTCGATGCCGCATCGAACGCAGAAGACATGGATATTCCTGGCTTCCGCTTGCACGCCTTGAAGGGTAGGTTTGCGGGATTCTGGGCTGTAACGGTGCGTGCCAACTGGCGCGTGATCTTCCGCTTCAGAGCAGGAAATGCCCAGGACTTGGACTATCTTGACTACCACTGAGGAGACCTGACCATGCCGATGAAAAATCCCCCACATCCGGGCCGCGTGGTGCTCAGTGAGTGCATCGAGCCGCTCGGTCTGACCATCACCGATGCAGCACAGGCACTCGGCGTCACCCGCACCACTCTCTCCGAACTCGTCAACGGTAAGCGTGGCATCTCACCGGAAATGGCCGTACGGCTTGCGCAGGTCTTCGGTGGAAGTGCCGCAAGCTGGCTCACGCAGCAGGCCTACTACGATCTCGCACAATTGCCTGTCGGACGCATTAACCTGAAACGGCTAGCCGCAGCCTAGCGTAGCTCTTACCGCAAAACAACAGGCCATCCGCGCTCGGCGGATGGCCTGTTGTTTTGCCTCCGGGGTTGCCTGTTAGCGTCCCGTGCCCGGCGCCGGAGCGGCTGCCGGCTGGTCCTGCGCCATATTGGTTAGCAACTGAACCTGCACGCGGCGGTTCTGCTTGCGGCCATCCGCAGTCGAGTTCGATGCTACTGCGTTATCCTTGCCGATGCCGATCAGGTAGAAGCGGTGTGCCGGAACTCCGTACTTCGAGGCCAGGTACTGCACCACTGCGTCGGCGCGGCGTTGGCTCAGGTCGTAGTTGTACTGGGCCGAGCCGGTCGAGTCGGTTCCGCCGGTGACCTCGAGGATGTAGCTCTTCGACGAGCCGAGCTTGCCGGCAAAATCGTCAAGCTGTTCCTTGTCGTCCTTGGTCAGCACGGCCTTGTCGAAACCGAACGTCACCGTCACGTCGCCCATCGCCTTGTAGTTGTCCAGGCCCTTCACAACGCTGTCCAGCGTATCGGCGCGATGAACGGCATCGTTCGCTGCGACTTCAGCGTCGCCGGCAGACTTCTGGGCAACCTGAGCATTCTGTGTCGCCGTATCGGCAGATCCCTGAGCCTGCTTGATGCCGGCCTGTGCGCGATCATCGGTATCGCGGATAGCGCGGCCGTTAGCCGCAGTCTGGTCCTCAAGCCGTCCCGTGTGGTCCACGATCGGCGCAGTCTGGGCCTTCACCCAGTTCTTGGTGGCACAACCGGTGGCGCCGGCGGCCGCAACCGCCATCGCTGCCGCAAACAGTCCAAATCGAACGTTCATCATGTTTTTGTCCTCCAGCACACCCATCCGCGCCTGGGGTAGCGATGGGTTAAGTGGTGATCCTACTTGCGCCCATTTCATAGCACCTATGCCGCCAAACTCTTTCATGCGCGCAACTGTCTGATTCAAAAAATCTTGCCTCACGCCACCATCTGCTTCTTACCCATCAGTCCATGTAATTTTTACCCTTTCCGGTAACTTTGCCTCAACTCAGCGTGGGTCGCGCCAAGCCGCTATGCTGAAGAAAGGCCTCACCCGCGCCGCCCGAATCCGATGGACCTCTACGAGAAAATCCGGTCACTGCCCACTGCACCCGGCGTCTACCTCTACAAAAACGCCGAGGGCGAGGTCATCTACATCGGCAAGGCCAAAAACCTCCGCTCGCGCGTCCGCTCTTACCTGCTGGAAGCCTCGCAGGCCAACGCCAAAACTGGCTCGCTCATGCGCGAGGCCGTAGACCTCG
>DATMUN010000256.1:0-3193 GCA_035563895.1 Occallatibacter sp.
CAACGCGCCGGCCTCAAAAGAGGTAAAACCAACCGGCACATCGCCGGACGAGTACCGGCTGCGCAACTGGCTTTGGGACCGGGCGCTCTCCGGCGATATCCTCGTCGAGCAGAACATCCACATCATCGACCTCTGCAACTGGTTCCTCGGTGCGCATCCCATCAAGGCCACGGCCACTGGTGGGCGTAGCGTGTTGACGCATTTTGGCAACTGCTGGGACAACTACCAGGTGGACTTCACCTATCCGGGAGACACCCACCTCGTGTTCACCTCGACGCAGTTCGACAGCTTCGTCGGGTTTGAAGCCGGGATGAAGATGTTCGGCTCGGCGGGGACGGGCGTGATGGGCTACGCCGGGCCGATCGAGATCAAGAGCGCCGACCCCTGGGCGTGGCAGGGAACGGCGGCTACGGCTGACGGAGGGAAGTTTGCCGCCAACGGTGCCTTCGCCGACAACCTGGAGTTTGCCGACCGCGACAAGGAGCGGACCTTTATCGCCAGCATCGTCGATGGGCCCGCGCACAACCAGATCGCTGCCGGAGTTGAGACGGCTCTAAGCTGCATGCTCGGCCGGATGGCCGGATACCAGAAGCGGGAGGTCACCTGGGAAGAGTTGCAGGCCCACGGTGAGACCTATCCGCTGGGATTCAGCGTAGAGCAGTTTACCTGAGTCAGAACCTTTGACCGGGGCCCGGAGCTTCAGTCCGGTTCCCGGCCGAGGAACGGAGAGCGGATGTCCCAATGCGCTATCCGACCTGGCCGACGACGTAAATCCATCGTAAATTCTTCCCCTGAAATCTCCGATTTACATGTAATTTTCGACGCATCTTGTTTGTTTTGAATGTGAGGCGTCGAAGAGCGGAATCTGGAACCAAACGGTTCAATTCCAGATGATTCTGGCAGCAGAGATCGGCTGGTTGGGGCACTTCACCTGAGATTTCCAGAAGCTGGCGTGGCGAGCTACCCAAAGGCAGGCTCTCCTCTTCGGGGTTGATTCCAAAGGTCAAGTTGGACCCAGGCTGGTTCGAGCAGCATCGCGTGCCGAGCGAGATGCGTTGAGCGGCAGGTCCGCCTCTGCTTGAAAGCACTACCCGGAACGAGGCCACGGAGCGATCTGGGGAGGGTCGACCAGCTTCGCTCTTTGCCGGTTTCTCTCAGGCAGGCCGCGCTCTGAGGCAAGAACTGGTTACGCAGTGCCGGTTAATTTATCGAAGCCTTAACGTATTCAATCGTTATTTGCAGCGGCTTTAATTCCGGAAGTTTAAAGGGCAGTAGTTTTTGAGCGCCGTCCTTTCCTTACAGCAAGACCGGCTGGACGCCATCGATGAAGTTGGCGCCTGAGCAGGGGACCGGAAGCTGAAACGGCCTTCGCGCGGTTAGGGAGAAGTGTGTGCCGCGCAGGGCCGGCAGAGCGGCTGCCTTTTTGGACTGGAGCAAGTGCAACGAAAGTGGCTTAGGCAGTCGGCTTCCCTCCGCCGAGTGCCGGCAGAGGCCGCCCAGGAGCATTCGGGCGGCAACAGTGTTCAGGGGGGATTATGGAGGCAGTATGCAGAGGTTTTGGAAACTCTTCCTCTTGTTGGTTTGCGCAGCTACGGTTTCGTGGGGGCAGGTCGATCGCGGATCGATCTCCGGGCTGGTCACTGACGCCACCGGCGCGGTGATTCCCGGCGTCGCGGTGACGGTTACCGAGATAGAGACCGGCGTGAACTACAAGGGCGACGTCAGCAATGAACAAGGAGTCTATCGCGTCCTCAACCTGCCGGTCGGCACCTACTCCCTGGTCTTTGCCAGGGACGGTTTCAAGTCGTATGCGCGCGGCGGAGTGACCGTTTCGATGTCGCAGAACGTCACCCTCAATGCCAAGCTCCAGATCGGCAACCGGGTGGACAGCATCACGGTGACCGACGACGCCACCCTGCTCAATACGCAGGATGCGCTGGTGGGCAGCACGGTTACCGGCGAGGTTCTGACGGATCTGCCACTCACGGCAGACGGCGGCCGCGATGTCCGCAACTTTGGGCGCGCGCTGGTGCCGACTTTCAGCACCGTAACGGGAACGCAGCTCGGCTACAACAACAGCGTCGCGGGCTCGCAGATCACATCTATCGCAACGTCGGTAGACGGCGTGAGCGCGGACTCCGGACTGTATGGCATCGTCAACGGTCCCGGCATGGATGCGGTGAGCCAGTACCAGGTGCAGGTGAGCGGCATCAGCGCGGCAGCAGCCCAGACGGGCGGCGGCGAGCAGATGTACGAGATTAAGTCGGGCACCAACACCTTCCACGGCAGCGCGTTTGGATTCCTCGCCAACGAGGTGCTCAATGCGAACACGTGGAGCAACAACTACTTTCTCTCGCAGTGCGCAGCGGGCGACGCCACCTGCAAGGCGAACTACAAGCGCCCGATGGATCGCTACAACGACTGGGGCTTCAGCGCCGGCGGTCCTATCTGGAAGAACCACACGTTCATCTTCGGCGCCTACGAGCACTACCACAAGCAGGACATGACGTACTCGCCGCAGGGCGCCACGGTGCCCACGACGAACATGCTCAACGGCGACTTCTCCGAGCTGTTCTCGACGTTCACCACCAACCCGCTGACGGGCGTGGCCTGCGACTCGCCGTGCCCAACGGGGCAGAACGACGCGTCGGGCAATCCGATCTACTTCGGCGCCATCTTCAATCCGTCGAGCCCCGGCAATGTCTTCGTCAACAACCAGATTCCTTCCGGCAGTCTGAGCTCAGAGTCGCAGAAGATCATCAACATCTACAAGCAGTACTACCAGCCGGAAAACTCAAACCTGACCAACAACTATTGGAGCTACTCGACGTTCGGCTCTAATCCCATCGACACCAATTATCACCTCGACCTGAAGCTCGATCACAACTTCTCTGACCGCAACCACATCAACACCTCGTACAATCGCTACCGCGAAACGCCCATCAATCCGGGCGGGCTGTGGCAGCATGGATCAAGCGACGGCGGGCCGCTCACGCAGAGCTACCTGCAAGGCACGGATGGCTGGGAAGTCCGCGTGCAGGACTACTACACCATCAGCTCCAACCTGGTGAACTTTGCAACCGCGGGCTACAACTACTGGCTGCGCTGGGATGTGACCTCACACTCGGTGGACAACTCCACACTGGATTTCCCATCCACCAGCTCGGGTGCGGGCAACTTCCCGGTCATCAGC
>DATMUN010000257.1:0-10013 GCA_035563895.1 Occallatibacter sp.
CCCGCCGAGCCTGGATAACTTCCGCACCATCTTCCGCAATGAAGCCCAGAAGCAGGGCATGACGCTCGCTGACGACATCTTCGACACCATCGTCTATAAGCTGCGCGAAGAGAAGAAGATGGACTGTGCCGCTTATATGCCGCGTTTTATCGTGGACCAGGTGGTGGCGACGTGCCGGTTTATGGGCGAGCCGCTGCACTTTGAGCCGCGCTATGTGGACTATGCTCTGGACAACTTGCGCGTGAAGCCCAGCAAGCACGCAAGTCAGACGCAGGCCCGCATTACCTAGCTTAAGCGGCGAAGGCGGCGCTCAGATCTCCGGATAAAAGTCGAAGAACGCATCGAGACTCTGCTTGAGCTGGGCCTCGATCTGTTCGCGTGAGCCCTCAAGCAGGTGCATGGTCACGTGCGCCTGGTGGCCGTTCACCAGGTCCAGCGTAGCGTCGTGAATTGCCTTGATTTCGCCCTCCGGCAGCAGCCGCATTCCGTACACAAGAGTCAGATTCGCCATGTCCGTCATCTTTACATAGGATGGTTGCGGAGTGCGGGGCTTCGGCCCCGGCGCTCCGTCTACAATCGACACAGGAAACGCGATGACTCAAGTTCACGAAACCGTCATTCTGGGCTCCGGCTGCTCCGGGCTCACTGCCGCCATTTACACAGCCCGCGCGGGGCTCAAGCCGCTGGTGCTGGAGGGCCACGAGCCCGGCGGTCAGCTTTCGATCACCACGCTGGTGGAGAACTTCCCCGGTTGGCCGGAGGGCATCCAGGGGCCGGAGCTGATCGAAAACATGAAGAAGCAGGCGGCCAAGTTCGGCGCTACCTTCCAGCTTGCCCATCTACACGCCGTCGACCTGAGCCAGCGGCCCATCAAACTCTCGACCTCTGCGGGCGAGCTGCTGACGCGCACGCTGATCATTGCCTCTGGTGCGAGCGCACGCTGGCTGGGGATTCCGAGCGAGCAGGCGCTGATCGGCCACGGTGTTTCGAGCTGCGCCACCTGCGACGGCTTCTTCTTCCGCGGCAAGCCCATCGCGGTGGTGGGCGGCGGCGACTCGGCCATGGAAGAAGCGCTGTTCCTCACGCGCTTTGCGTCGAAGGTGACGCTGCTGCATCGCCGCGATGCCTTCCGCGCGTCGAAGATCATGCTGGAGCGGGCGATGGCGCATCCGAACATCGAACTGCGCACCAACACCACGGTCGACGAGGTGTTGGGCGTGGAAGAGAAGTCTGTGAAGGGCCTGAAGCTGCGCGATGTGAAGTCGGGCGATGTATGCACGATTGATGTGGACGGCCTCTTCCTAGGCATTGGCCACGAGCCCAACGCGAAGATGTTCGCTGGGCAGATCGATCTTGATAGCGACGGCTACATCAAGACGCAGAACAACATCTTCACCACGTACAACGGCGCGGTAGTGCCGGGTGTGTTTGCTTCGGGCGATGTGCAGGATCGCCGCTACCGCCAAGCTATTACGGCTGCGGGCACGGGTTGCATGGCCGCGCTCGAGGTGGAGAAGTATCTGGAAGAGCACGGCCACTGAGGCCGTGCCTTACCAGCTGTGGAAGACGAAGAACACCGCGCCGACGAGGCAGACTGCTGCTGCGGCGTGGTTCCAGCGCAGTTGCTGGTGGAAGTAGAGGGTGACGAACACGCCGAAGACGATCAGCGTGATCACTTCCTGCATGACCTTGAGCTGAACGGGGCTGAAGCGATCAGCCCCGAGACGGTTGGCGGGAACTTGCAGGCAGTACTCGAAGAAGGCGATGAGCCAGCTGACCAGGATGACCTTCCACAGCGCCTCGTGACGGAAGCGGAGATGCCCGTACCAGGCGAAGATCATAAAGATGTTGGAGAAGATGAGAAGGATGATCGTCCACATAGTTTTAGGGGACGCACAAGTAGCGCGATGAGTTGCTCGCAGACACGGATTGAGGCGCAAAGCGGAGCGGTATGACCCCCCTGAAAGAAAATCTGGCGCGCGTGAAGGAGCAGATCGAGGGAGCATGCATGCGTGCTGGCCGCCGGTCGCACTCGGTGGAGCTGATGGCCGTCTCCAAGACCTACCCGGCTTCGACGATCATCGAGGCGGAGGCGTTGGGGCTGCGTCTCTTCGGCGAAAATCGCGTGCAGGAGTTCGCGGCCAAGGCGCCGGAGCTGGAGCCGTTGCGCGCCACTGGAGCGCTGGCCGCCTCAGACGCGCCGATCCTCGTGCATCTCATCGGGCACCTGCAGTCGAATAAGGCCGCGCGTGCCGTGGAGCTGTTCGACGCCATCGACTCAGTGGACTCGCTGAAGCTGGCCGAGCGCATCAACGATGCAGCGGGCAGGCTCGGCAAGCACCTGCCTGTTCTGCTTGAAGTGAAGCTCAGCACGGAGGAGACCAAGGCGGGGCTCGATCCTACCGCGCGCGAAACGGACGAGCTGCTGGAGCGCCTGCCGGACCTGCGCCACCTGGACATGCGCGGACTGATGACCATCGCGCCGTTTGATGTGCCCGAAGCGGAGACGCGCGCCTGCTTTCACGCGCTGCATGCGTGCCGCGATCGCTGGTCTCTACGGCATCCGCGGTTGAAGTTCAACACGCTTTCCATGGGCATGAGCGGCGACTTCGCGCTGGCCATCGAGGAGGGTGCAACGCGCGTTCGCATCGGCACGGCGCTATTCGGCAAGCGCCCGCCCACTGCCGCGCAGCTTGCTGAGTGGCCCGAGGAGCCGGAGGCTTGATTCGCACCGCGGCCAAGGGCGTCACCGTGGCCGTGCGTGCGCAGCCTGGCGCAAAGAAGACGGCGATTGTGGGCGTGTATGGCGAGGGCGCGACTGCGCAGCTCAAGATTGCAGTGCAGGCCCCGCCCATCGAAGGCCGCGCCAACGAGGCGCTGATTGCGTTTCTGGCGAAGATGTGTGGCGTGCCGAAGTCGGCGGTCTCGATGCTCAGCGGAGAGCTGTCACGCAGCAAGATGTTTCTGCTGCGCGGAGTGACGCTCGCGCAGGCTGAAGTTGTGTTGAAGGCGCGTTAGCGGACAGCCGCCAGCACGGCTTCCATCGCTTCTTCCGGCTCGGGGCGGACGCGGAAGTCGGAGTGCGCTTCAGCGAAGAGAACCTTGCGGTCGCGGCTGATTACGTAGGTCGCGGGCAGCGGCAGGCGCCAGCTTGACTCGCCGTTCACGAAGGGCAGATTCACGAGGATCGAGAGGTAGTACTGGCGCAGGTAGTCCGGCACGGTGTAAACGAGGCCGAACTGCTCGGCGACCTTGTTGTCCGCATCGTGGAGCAGCGGGAAGGGAAGCCCGTGCTGCCCGGCCATGAAGTCGGACTGGCGCGGCAGCTGCGGACTGACGGCGACGAGGAACGCACCGTGCTCGCGCAGAGTGCCGTAGAGATCGCGCCACGCCTCGAGTTCCGTGGAACAGTACGGGCACCAGCGGCCCCGGAAGAACTTGATGACGACCGGCCCCAGCGCCAGCAGATCGGCGATGCGTTGGAGCTTGCCGGTTGCGTCCTTCAGCGTGAACTCCGGCGCTGTCGCACCAACAGGCAGAATCCTCTCCTCGATCCCGGTGGCAAATAGCTCCTCGACCCCGCGCTCGCCGGGCGCAAGCCGCTCAGGCTGCACCAGTGTTCGCGTGTTTGCGGTGATCTCGTCGAGCTGATCCTGAAGGAGCGTCATGCCTTGTTTCCTAAGAACTTGGAGAACGTGTGCTCTTCCTTGCTATGAGCTGTAATCAGCCTGACGCCTTTCCTGCGTAGCCTGTCGCGGCGTCGTTCGATATGAGTGTTGTTGCGTGGATAACAAGAGCAGACCAGCAGCGAGCTTACAACGGGCGAGTTGGGCGGCCTCTTCTTTTTCGTTCGATTGGCCTGTAGATAGTCGAACGCCGCCTCGATTTGATCGAGCGCATGCCGCACGTCGGTCCCTTTCAACTCGACGATCACATCAACCACCCCAATGAACGAAATCAGAAAATCTGCTGCCATTTGTCCGCGCGGAATCAGGCATCCGTCCAGACGAATCCGCTCGGCTGGGCAATGATCCGGGTTCAGGAATATGGCGCTCACGTTGGTGCCGCGATCGCGAACAACGATTCGAGACTGACTGGAGACTGTTTCAGTGCAGCGGTCGTGCTCAGCCGCCATATTGCAGCTCCAGTAGCTGGCCGAACTCGTTCGCGATGTCACTCGACACATCGTCGAGATAGTCGCCGTCAATCAGCCCCGATTCCGCATCCATAATGGGTTTCAGAACTCCTGTGTCTCCATCCATCGCGTAGGCACGGAAGTCTTTCTCGTCGATCCAATACTGCTTCGGTACGATCTTCGCAATTTCTGTGGCCTTAGATGGGATTGCTTTCGCGGCTTGACTAGCCTTGATGAGGTTATTGAACGCTGACAAGATGTACGGGCTGTGGGTGGTAATCACCCAATCGAAATCTATGATTGGATCATTCGCGAGCCAAGCGAATAGTTGAATCAGCAGATATTGTGTCTTTGGAAAAATGTGTGCCTCTGGCTCTTCAAGGTAGACGAGTGGACTGTGCTCGGCAACGTCGGCTAAAGGCGAAATCTTAGTTGCGGCTGTACGAGCATAGATGTGCTCTTGGAAACAAGCCAACTGATCTACGATGTTCAACATTGGAACCAGTTCAAGCGTTCCGGAAGATTGAACTGACAGTGGTAAATTGCGCCCATTGCTAGATAAAAAATAGGGCTTTCCATCCTTAACACTGACTGTTCCGCCTGCGATTCGATACATCCCCTTTTCTATTTCTTGGATGAAACCTCTGCCTGTTGTTAAGTACCCAGCTTTCCACCTCGAATCCCAAGCAATTAATCCTGCAAATCTCTTTGTAATTGGATCTATGTCTGGATTTTGCAAAGCAACTATGGATACGCCCGCGTCAGAAAATAGAGATCTGCCAGACGGGACATATGTACTTGATTGCGTGCGTTTTCTGTTGGAAATCATGCTGAACTCTACGGATAGATTTTGTCGCAATTCGCCGCGCGACATATTCGCGTTTGGAAGTTGCTTAGCAGGATTTTTAGCAAGGGCGTCGTAGAGATTCTTGAAGTCCTCATTAAAGGAGAATTCGAACCTTGGGGTTAAGAGGGTTCCAGTACTACATATTTGTGTCGCATATTTGTGCGACGTGTATGAGACCAAAGTTTGGTCAATGAGCCAGTCAGTTTCGGTAGTTAGAAATCGTTTCCTGAATTCCCTCTCAACTGTTTGTAGGAATTCATTCCAGGAGTTTCTGTCAAGTAAAGATTCAACGGCGAACCCCTCAATTTCTCCTCCGAGGAAGTATGCCAGCTTGCACAGCAGGCTCTTCCCGCTTGCTTGAGGCCCAATCAGTATAGTGATCTTGCCGAACTCCAGTTCGGCTTCCTTGATCACCGAGAAATTCTTGACCGTGAGTTTGCGCGCGGGGCGCTGACTGCTTTCGTTGTTTGCCACTGCGCCCTCCTTCAATTGCCAGAATTTTATCTTGCCTTACCGTCCAAACTTCTGCTTGGGGCCGAGACCGAGGCCGCCCATACCACCGCGCAGCATCGCTTTACCAAGGCCGCCCTTGCCCATCTGCTTGAACATCTTGCTCATCTGCGCGTACTGGCGCAGCAGCTGGTTCACGTCCTGCACGGTGGTTCCGGAGCCGGCGGCGATGCGCTTGCGGCGCGAGCCGGAGATGATCTCGTGGTTGCGGCGCTCGTGCGGCGTCATGGAGTTGATGATGGCTTCGAGCCGCACGAACTGCTTTTCGTCTACGTTCTGCGCAGCCTGCTGCATGCCCGCGAATGGACCTACGGACGGCAGCATCTTGAGAATCGACTCCATCGACCCGAGCTTCTTGATCTGCCTGAGCTGGTCGCGGAAGTCTTCGAGCGAGAACCCGTCGCCGAGCAGGGCTTTCTTCGCGAACTCCTCGCTCTTGCGACGGTCCAGCTTCTCCTCGGCCTTCTCGATGAGCGACATCATGTCGCCCATGCCGAGGATGCGGCCGACGATGCGGTCCGGGTGGAAGGGCTCGAAGGCATCTGGCTTTTCGCCCACGCCGATGAACTTGATGGGCTGGCCCGTAACCTGACGAATCGAGAGCGCCGCGCCGCCGCGCGCATCACCGTCCATCTTGGTGAGCACCACGCCGGTGAGGCCGAGCCGCTGGTGGAACTCGAGCGCCGAGTTCACGGCGTCCTGGCCGGTCATGGCGTCGGCCACGAAGAGAATCTCCTGCGGGTTCAGCAGCTTCTTCAGCCGCTCCATCTCGCCCATCAGGTCTTCATCCACGTGCAGGCGGCCGGCGGTGTCGACGATCAGGGTGTCGAAGCCGAAGTTGCGCGCCTCGCGTCGGGCCTCGGTAGCCAGCCGTTCGACGAGCGCTGAGCCGGGCGCCTCGCCCTTGGTGTCGCCCTCGTAAATCTTGGCGTCAATCGACTTTGCCACGACCTTCAACTGCTCGCGCGCAGCCGGGCGGTAAACGTCGACCGAGACGAGGATGGGACGGTGCCCGCCCTTCTTGAGCCACGCGGCCAGCTTGCCGGTGGTGGTCGTCTTACCGGAGCCCTGCAGGCCTGCCATCAGAATGACGGTGGGCGGCTGCGGCGCAAACTTGAAGCGCGCTGTGTCCTTGCCCAGCAGCGTCACCAACTCGTCGCGGACGATCTTGATGACCTGCTCAGAGGGCGAGAGGGCGGTCATTACCGCAGTGCCCACGGCTTTGGCGCGGATCTGCTCGATCAAGTCCTTCACGACGTTGAGGTTCACGTCGGCTTCGAGCAGGGCTACGCGGATCTCGCGCAGCGCCTCGGTGATGTTCTCTTCAGTAAGCGTACCCTGCCCGCGCAGGGTCTTAAAGGCACGCTGCAGTTTATCTGTCAGATTCTCAAACATGGGACTCTCAAAGGTTGGTTAACTCTCCAGTGTATCGTGACGGCGGCGCGAAGGGCTCGCTCAGCGGGGCAGGTGGGCCGTAAAATGGAGGTCTATGCCTGCATACCGCTCCCGCACCTCGACCCACGGACGCAACATGGCTGGCGCGCGCAGCCTTTGGCGCGCTACCGGAATGAACGACGGCGACTTCGGCAAGCCCATTATCGCCGTGGCCAACTCCTTCACCCAGTTCGTACCGGGCCACGTCCACCTGAAGGACCTGGGGCAGCTTGTGGCAGCCGAGATCGAGAAAGCGGGCGGCATCGCCAAGGAGTTCAACACCATCGCCGTGGACGACGGCATCGCCATGGGCCACGATGGCATGCTCTACTCTCTGCCCTCGCGCGAGCTGATCGCCGATGCGGTGGAGTACATGGCCAACGCGCACTGCGCTGACGCGCTGGTGTGCATCTCGAACTGCGACAAGATCACGCCCGGCATGCTGATGGCCGCGATGCGCCTGAACATCCCTGCCGTGTTTGTCTCCGGCGGGCCAATGGAAGCGGGCAAGGTGCAGCTCTCGGGCAACATCGTGAAGGCCGTGGACTTGATCGACGCCATGATCGTCGCGGCAGACTCGAAGGTCTCCGATGAGGATGTGGCCGAGTACGAGCGCTCGGCCTGCCCCACGTGCGGGTCGTGCTCCGGCATGTTCACTGCGAACTCGATGAACTGCCTGACTGAGGCGCTGGGTCTCTCGCTGCCCGGCAACGGCACGATTGTTGCCACGCACGCCGACCGCAAGGAACTCTTCCTGCGCGCGGGCCGCACGGCCGTCGAGCTGGCTCGCCGCTACTACGAACAGGACGACGCGAGCGTGCTGCCACGCTCCATTGCCACGTTTGACGCGTTTGAGAACGCCATGACGCTGGACATCGCCATGGGTGGATCGACTAATACCGTTCTGCATCTGCTGGCCGCGGCGCAGGAGGGCGAGGTGCCCTTCACCATGGCCGACATCGACCGCCTTTCGCGCAAGGTGCCGCATCTGTGCAAGGTGGCCCCGTCCATCGCGACTGTGCACATTGAGGACGTGCATCGCGCCGGCGGCATCATGAACATCCTCGCCGAGCTCGACCGCGCCGGTCTTCTCCATCGCGGCGCGCACACTGTGCACGCGCCCACGCTGGGCGATGCCATCGATACCTACGACCTCAAGGGAGCGCCCTCGTCTGAGTCAGAGCTGTTTTATCGCGCTGCGCCTGGCGGCATTCGCACCGTTGTGCCGTTCAGCCAGTCTGCCCGCTATCCTGCGCTCGACACCGACCGCGAGAAGGGCGTGATTCGCAACAAGACCCACGCCTTCAGCCAGGATGGCGGTCTGGCCGTGCTCTTCGGCAACATTGCGGAAGACGGCTGCATCGTGAAGACGGCGGGCGTCGATCCGGCGCACCTCACGTTCACCGGCCCCGCACGCATCTTCGAGAGCCAGGACGCAGCGGTTGACGCCATCCTGGGCGACAAGATCGTTCCCGGTGATGTGGTGTTGATCCGCTACGAAGGCCCCAAGGGCGGCCCGGGCATGCAGGAGATGCTCTATCCCACGAGCTACCTCAAGTCGAAGGGCCTCGGCAAGGTCTGCGCGCTCATCACGGACGGCCGCTTCTCCGGAGGCTCGTCGGGCTTGTCGATCGGGCATATTTCGCCGGAAGCTGCCGAAGGCGGCGCGCTGGCGCTGGTGCATGAGGGCGATACCATCGAGATCGACATTCCCAAGCGCGTGCTGCGTGTGGCCGTGAGCGACGAAGAGCTCGCCAAGCGCCGCGCCGCGATGGATGCCAAAGGCGCAACGGGCTGGAAGCCCGCTGCTCCGCGCACACGTTACGTCTCGAAGGCGCTGCAGGCTTACGCGGCGATGACGACCAGTGCCTCGCGCGGAGCGGTGCGCGACGTGAGTCAGGTAGCAAAGTAAATCAAGGCCCGCGCGGCGCATCTCCCCTCGAGCGCCGCACTGGGCCGGAGGTCTGCAGTAATCAGTTCAAGGAGTTGTTGATGCAGATCTCGCTGATTCTCTGCCACCCGCACGCGGGCAGCCTGAACCACGCCATCGCCGACGCCGTGCGCGAGGTGCTCACGGCCAACGGCCACACGGTGGTCTTCCACGATCTCTACACCGAGGGCTTCGATCCGATCCTTCCTTACGAGGAGATTCCGGCCAACGCGCCGCTCGATCCTCAAATCGAAATGCACTGCCGCGAGGTTGCCGAGGCCGACGGTTTTGTCTTCGTGCATCCGGACTGGTGGCACATGCCGCCCGCGATGCTGAAGGGCTGGGTGGATCGCGTGCTGCGTTCAGGCGTGGCGTATGCCTTTCGTCCGGACGAGACGGGTAAGGTCAGCTTCGTGACGCTGCTCAAGGCGCAGCGCGCGCTGGTCTTCACCACGTCGAACACGCCTGCGGAGATGGAGCGCGAGCTCTACGGCGATCCGCTTGAGAACCTGTGGACGCGCTGCATCCTCAGCTACTGCGGCGTGAAGGATGTGGAGCGGACGAACTACGCGGTAGTTGTCATCAGCAAGCAGGAAGAGCGCGAGGCGTGGCTGGCTGATGTTCGTGCCCGCGTAGCCCGCGCTTTCCCTCCCGCTGCCTAAACCCGACCACCACTGACCCGCGAGCGGTCAGCGAGCAGTATGCCGCACGCAGTGTTAGTCGGCTGGCTCGATCAGGTACTGCTCCAGCTTGCCATCGGGGTAGATGTAGGTAGTGAGCCGCAGCTGCTTGCCCGGATACACGATCTGGAAAAGGCGGAAGGTCATGCCGCCACGCAGGCTCTCGCTGGACTGCTTGAAGGTGAGCGGTTCGCCAAGCGGCGCAAGGCTCGACTGAAAATCGGCGACGGTCTGCGCGTCGAAGTAATCGTTGAGATTCGGCGCCAGCAAAGAGCGGTCAATCGTGCCCTTCTGCAAGTCGTGATAGATGCCGAGCGCCTGTTTTTCGGCGTCGGTCTGGTGCGCGTTGCCTGTAACGGCCGCAGCTACGAGCTGCGCAATCTGCCCCGCGCCACTGGCCATGTGGTTGGTTGTCACTGCCACGGCTACACCATCGTCGGGCAGCACGATGTTATCCGACACAAAGCCCGTCACCTC